>NZ_JBFTPR010000062.1:0-1024 GCF_056398585.1 Aminobacter sp. 01T433 | reverse complement strand
ACAGTCTTGCCGGGAGGCGGGACGGACAGCCAGCGAACGCCCGAATTGCACAGGCGGGTGCATGGCGGGTGTGCCACGATCAGCATGTCCCAGCCGTCATCCAGGATTTCGCGTGCATCGCCCACGATGTGCTTGTTGCTGCGGTCGTCTGCCGGCAGGAGGTCGCACGACCATGCGTCGTGACCCTGCGCGGCGAAGGCGCGGCGAACGGTGCCTGAGAACTCGCAGGCYACRAGGACACGRAAGCTCATTCTSCGTTCCCCCCTTGCGCGCMGGCACTATGGGCGGCGAGAGCGGTGAGCTTTTCGCGRACCGCYTGCARYGATGCTTCCCGYGMGWAGAACAGCCCGTTRTCGAACACRAACGCGGCGGCTTYGAYGTAGTCGTMGCTGCTTTCGTTGTTCACGGTCACCTGACCGGCAACGAGCATCAGCTCGACGGTTTTCAGTTGGGCCTTAGTGAGCGCCATCTACTTGCCCTCCACCACAACCGGGGAGCGGAGCCGGTTGATAGCCATGCGGGCGAAACGACAATCCTGCTTGGTCGGGAACGTGCGCCCGCCGTCCTCCGCTTCAAGACCCGCTAGGATTTCAGCGCATTTGAGCAGCGCTTCCACCACCCCCGGCGCGGATACTGGCGAGGTGTGGGCTAAAGCCGATCGGATGCGGGCGTCGTAATCGGCCTGTGCGGCGGCTTTGGCTAGTTCGAGGGTGTCGAAGTCTTCACCGCTCCAATTTCCGTCAATGCCAAGCTTCCAACGAAAGACGATCCGTTTCGGCATCAATTGTTGAAGAGCCGACGCGTAGTAGTTGCCAAGGAGGGACTTGGCCCACGCGCCGGAGCGTGATTCAGTCCACTCCAGCGCCTTAACGCTAGGCTCTACTGCATCTGGTGCGGGGGAGGACCACGCCAAACGTAATTCGGCCAGTAGGTTGGAGGCGGTAGCGGGCTCAACGTTCGTAGCGTCGGGTACTTCACCGCTCTCAACGGGATGCTGTTCGCTAAATTCGCGTCCGGTATCTTC
>NZ_JBFTPR010000061.1:0-1078 GCF_056398585.1 Aminobacter sp. 01T433 | reverse complement strand
TCCACATGGGGTAATCGCGGGAGCGATGCACCCTGGAACCAATCATAACCTTGGAGGGTGGCTGTTCCCCGATAAGATGGAAGTACGGGCTCACGACTGGACGTCAGGCCCAAGCATCTAAGGGAGAACAGCCATGGAAGAATATATCGGTCTCGACGTGTCGATGAAAGAGACGGCGGTGTCGATCCGCCGCGAAGGCGAACGGATTTGGCGCGGKAAGTGCGCCTCTGACCCCCACATTATTGCCGAGCTCATCCGCAAGCGAGCGCCTGCTGTAAAGCGCGTGGTGTTCGAAACAGGGCCTCTCTCCGTATGGTTTTTTCATGCCCTACGCGCCCAGGGGCTGCCGGCCATCTGCATCGATGCCCGCCATGCCAAGGCTGCGCTCGATCTGGCCGCCAACAAAACGGATGCGAATGACGCAGACGGTTTGGCGCAGCTTGCGGAAGTCGGGTTCTTTCGGGAGGTGCGGGTGAAGGGATTTGACAGCATGTTGAGCCGAACGCTCGTGGCGGCACGCACCCGGCTGGTCCGGATCACTACAGAACTTTCCAACCAAATCCGTGGAATCATGAAAACATTTGGATTGGTCGTTCCCGCAGGCAAGGGAACYACATTCGAGAAGAATGTTCGGCGCCTTCTTGTCGATCACAAGCAACTTGCTCTTATCGTGCTGCCGCTGCTGGAAGCCTGGCGTGGCATTCGTACTCGTGCCGCCGAGCTTGGGCGCCAACTCGTTGCAGGCGCACGTCAGAGCCAGCCATGCCGCATCCTCATGTCGATCCCTGGCATCGGCGCGATCACCGCAACCTCTTTCGCAACAGCCATTGAAGATCCTGGCAACTTCAAGAGGTCCCGATCTGTTGGCGCCTGGATCGGCCTGACGACGCGCCGCTACCAATCAGGGGAAGTGGATTATGACGGCCATATATCCCGGCGCGGCGACCGCCATTTGCGAGGACTTCTTTACGAAGCTGCGGCAGTCATTCTGACGCGCAGCTCAAAGGGCAGCACTCTGCGCACWTGGGGCCTCCAGCTCCGGGAAAGGATCGGCTTCAAAAGAGCGGCCGTGGCTGTC
>NZ_JBFTPR010000060.1:0-1178 GCF_056398585.1 Aminobacter sp. 01T433 | reverse complement strand
GATTATTCTTTGATCGAAGCGACGATGCCGGCGCCGACGGTACGGCCACCTTCACGGATAGCGAAGCGCAGCTTCTCTTCCATGGCGATCGGCACGATCAGCTCGACATCGACGGTGATGTTGTCGCCGGGCATGACCATCTCGGTGCCTTCCGGCAGCGACACGATACCGGTCACGTCAGTCGTGCGGAAGTAGAACTGCGGACGGTAGTTGGTGAAGAACGGCGTGTGACGGCCACCTTCTTCCTTGGTCAGGATGTAGGCTTCAGCCACGAACTTCTTGTGCGGCTTGACCGAACCTGGCTTGCACAGAACCTGACCGCGCTCGACGTCTTCACGGCCAACGCCACGGATCAGCGCGCCGATATTGTCGCCAGCCTGGCCCTGATCGAGCAGCTTGCGGAACATTTCAACGCCGGTAACCGTCGTCGAGGTGGTCGGGCGGATGCCGACGATCTCGACAGTCTCGCCAACCTTGACGATGCCGCGCTCGACGCGACCGGTGACAACCGTGCCACGGCCCGAGATCGAGAACACGTCTTCGATCGGCAGCAGGAACGGACGGTCGATCGGACGCTCAGGCGTCGGGATGTAAGCGTCGACCGCTTCCATCAGCGCGCGGATYGCGTCTTCGCCGATCTTCTTGTCCGAATCGTTGAGCGCAGCAACAGCCGAACCCTTGATCATCGGAATGTCGTCGCCSGGATATTCGTACTTCGACAGCAGCTCGCGCACTTCGAGCTCGACCAGTTCGAGCAGCTCGGCGTCGTCGACCAGGTCGACCTTGTTGAGGAACACGACRAGTGCCGGAACGCCAACCTGACGGGCAAGCAGGATGTGCTCGCGGGTCTGCGGCATCGGGCCGTCGGCAGCCGACACGACCAGGATCGCGCCGTCCATCTGGGCAGCACCGGTGATCATGTTCTTGACGTAGTCGGCGTGGCCGGGGCAGTCGACGTGGGCGTAGTGGCGGTTGGGCGTCTCGTATTCGACGTGTGCCGTCGAAATGGTGATGCCGCGGGCCTTTTCTTCAGGCGCTGCGTCGATCTGGTCGTAGGCCTTGAACTCGCCGAAATACTTGGTGATCGCCGCCGTCAGCGACGTCTTGCCATGGTCGACGTGACCAATCGTGCCAATGTTCACATGAGGCTTATTACGCTCGAATTTACCTTTTGCCAT
>NZ_JBFTPR010000059.1:0-1186 GCF_056398585.1 Aminobacter sp. 01T433 | reverse complement strand
GCTATGTCCGGGATGGCCGCCGACGGCTGGTCAGTTGCCGGCGCCGCTGCCTTTCTCGCTGTGTGGACTGTGATGATGGCGGCTATGATGCTGCCGGCCGCGGCGCCCATGATCTTTATGTTCGCGACGGCACAGGCGAGACGCGAACGGCAGGTGGCCGTCCCGACATGGATCTTCGTCGCGGGCTACATGCTCGTCTGGGCGACGGCTGGCCTCCTCGTGTTTGTCCTGGTCCAGTTCGGCAGCGAGCTTGCGGCGAGCCTCGACCCGCCTCAGCGGTCGAAATGGGCGCCGCTCGCGCTCGGTGCCACGCTTGGTATCGCCGGGCTCTACCAGTTCACCACCCTCAAGCACATTTGCCTGAGCCATTGCCGTTCACCGCTCGCGTTCGTTGCGCAGCACTGGCGCGAGGGCCGGGTTGGCGCGCTTGGGATGGGGCTGCGCCACGGCGTTTATTGCTTTGGGTGCTGCTGGGCGCTGTTTGCTGTGCTGGTTGCGGCCGGCGTCATGAGCGTCGCCTGGATGCTGCTTCTGACGCTGGTCGTCTTCGTCGAGAAGCTGCAGCCGCGTGGCCACCGCTTCGAAGGTGCTTTGGGTATTGCGCTATTGGGTCTCGGGATTGTTGTAGCGCTCGGGGTGATTGAGATGCCTTGGACTAGCGGTTAGGGGCATTCCCCCGCGCCAAGGCCACTCGCCCTTGCCGGCCGGTTGGGCGATCGCCCGACGCTCGCATTGTAGCCCTCCACCACTTTCAACAGCCGCCCGAGCACACAATAAAGCAGCGCCGCGACTGCGCCGCGCGAAATAAGTTGACGTTACGTCACGCAGGTTGCACTCTCGTGCCGCATCATCATCTGACGATCAAGACCAGTCGCATGCAAGGGGAATGGAGTCATTGACTGCCCCGACCCGCATTCGCGCATCGTGGTCGGGCTAACGTTTCACCGAGCCTTTGAGCCGTTTGAAACAGGCCTGAGCCGTATCGGCTTGGGCTGTCCCTGACAGAGGAGGATATGTGATATGAAAGCAGCAACAGTAGCCTGTGTTGCAGCGGCAACGGCCATGGCCGCCGCGCTTTTAAGCAGCACCTCGATGGTCCAGGCGCAGGAACAAACCAAGCCGAACATTCTGTTCATCATGGGTGATGACATCGGCTGGATGCAGCCGAGCATCTACCATCAGGGCC
>NZ_JBFTPR010000058.1:0-1260 GCF_056398585.1 Aminobacter sp. 01T433 | reverse complement strand
AACCTGCTTGCGGCGCTGATCGACAACCACATCTACTGGGGCAACGAGCTCGGCATCGACACCCGCCGGGTCGTGTGGCGCCGGGTGATGGACATGAACGACCGCGCGCTGCGCGAGATCAACTGCTCGCTCGGCGGTGTCGCCAACGGTTTTCCGCGCGAGGCCGGCTTCGACATCACGGTGGCGTCCGAAGTCATGGCGATCCTGTGCCTGGCGACTGATTTGAAGGACCTCGAAAAGCGCCTCGGCGACATCATCGTTGCCTATCGCCGCGACAAGACGGCCGTTTATGCCCGCGACCTCAAGGCCGATGGCGCCATGGCGGTGCTGCTCAAGGATGCGGTGCAGCCGAACCTGGTGCAGACGCTGGAAAACAACCCGGCCTTTGTCCATGGCGGCCCGTTCGCCAACATCGCCCATGGCTGCAACTCGGTGGTCGCCACCACGACCGCGCTCAAGCTTGCCGACTATGTCGTCACCGAAGCCGGCTTCGGCGCTGACCTTGGGGCGGAAAAGTTCTTCGACATCAAGTGCCGCAAGGCCGGCCTCAAGCCCGCTGCAGCGGTGATCGTGGCCACCGTGCGCGCCATGAAGATGAATGGCGGCGTCAAGAAGGAAGATCTGGGCAAGGAAAACGTCGAGGCGGTGAAGAAGGGCTGCGCCAACCTTGGCCGCCACATCGAAAACGTCAAGCAGTTCGGCGTGCCGGCGGTGGTGGCGATCAACCACTTCTATTCCGACACCGACGCCGAAATCGCGGCGATGAAGGCCTATGTCGCCTCGATGGGCGAAGAGGCGATCGTGTGCATGCACTGGGCCAAGGGTTCGGCCGGCATCGAGGAGCTCGCCCACAAGGTGGTCAAGCTCGCTGAATCGGGCGCCTCGCAGTTCGCGCCGCTCTATCCCGACGAGATGAAGCTGTTCGACAAGATCGACACCATCGTCAAGCGCATCTACCGCGGCTCGGAAGCCATCGCCGACAAGTCGGTGCGCGACCAGCTGCACGCCTGGGAAGCCGCCGGCTACGGCCATCTGCCGGTGTGCATGGCCAAGACGCAATACTCGTTTTCGACCGACCCGAACCTGCGTGGCGCCCCCACCGGCCATGTCGTGTCGGTACGCGAGGTCAGGCTTTCGGCGGGTGCCGGCTTCATCGTCGCCATCTGCGGTGAGATCATGACCATGCCCGGCCTGCCCAGGGCACCCTCGTCGGAAAAGATCTTCCTCAACGAACAGGGCCAGATCGAAGGCCTGTTCTAG
>NZ_JBFTPR010000057.1:0-1590 GCF_056398585.1 Aminobacter sp. 01T433 | reverse complement strand
GAAATGTCACTTTCTGCCAAAGCGCACGACAATCAGCCCCGTTCTGACCGGCTGGTTGGGGTTGCAAGGGCAGAGCGGGGCGGGTGGATGATCCACCCATCGGCTTTAGCTTTGAGATTGTTGGGTCAGCCAATCATTCCGCGGCATCGAGCCGTGAAAGAGCCTGCTGACGCTGCGCAATGACCTTCGGATCGTTCATCAAATCCGTCCGCTTGCCCGGTTTGCGGCCCCGCGGCGTGTAGCCATTCTTCTCGCTGTTGGTCTTCACCTTTGGCTGCGGCAACTGCTCCTGCTGCTCCTTGATGTAGGCCAAGACATCGGAAAGCCGCTTGTTTTCGGTGATCGCCGCATGGGTCACACGCTGGTCCTTGTCGAACACCCGGTAGGGCAGGCAATGGCCTTTCCAGCGCACGTCAAACCGGCCATCCGCATAGGCATAGGTCTCGACATAACGACCAACCAGACCACGCGTCACATCGGTCTCCTCGAGCATGATCCGCTGGCGCTCGAACGAAAACGTCAGCTGAACGCCGACATAGCGCTGCTCACGCTTGCACAGGATCTCCCTGAGCCGATCCGGCATGATGTTCATCGGTCGGTGCAGGTCATCTGACCGGGCAGGGGTGCGTGCGAACTGTGCGTTGTAGCGCGTAACAAAACCGGGCAGGAACGCATTGCCCGCCTCCATATCCGAGATCCCTGCCAACCGCAGCTCCTTCACCAAGCGGTCCTGAAGCGTCCGATTGGCGCGCTCGACACGACCTTTCGCCTGGCTCGAATTTGCGCAAAGAATCTCGATGTTTAGCTCTGAAAGCGCACGGCCGAACTGCGTCATGCCCTGGCCGCCCTTGGCATCCTTCTTGGTCACCCGGAACACCGAATGCTTGTCGGAATAAAAGGCAACGGGAGCACCATGGTCCTTCAAATAGAGTTCCAGTGCCGCAAAATAGCTGAAGGCGCTTTCCGAGCGCACAAAGCGCAACTGCATCAGCTTGCCCGTCGCATCGTCGATGAACACCAGCAGCGAGCAGGACGCGCCGCGGTCCTCGAACCAGCGATGCTCGGAGCCGTCGATCTGCACCAGTTCGCCATAGGCTTCGCGCCGCAATCGTGGTTGATGAAACGTCCGGCGTTGTCGGCGTGATAGCCAGATGCCGGCATCCGCCATCCATTGGCGCAACGTCTCGCGCGATACCGTCACGCCATGATCTTCGGCCAGCTTCTCGGCTGCCAGCGTCGGGCCGAAATCCGTATAGCGCTCGCGCACGATCGCCATGGCATAATCGCGCACGCCGTCACAAATCCGATTGTTCGACGGACGGCCGATCGCTTTGTGCCGGATCGATGCCGCGCCGCTCGTCCTGATCCGATCCAACAGCCGGCGCACCTGGCGCGGGCTCAGCGCCAGAACACGCGCCGCCGAAACGATCGTCGTCCGGCCGGCAACGACCTTCGACAAAACCTCGATCCGCTGCAGATCGCGCTCGCTCATCGCAATCAGTCCCATCGGCAATCTCCCGCGTCGCCAAAACGCGGGCAGAGTGACATTCTAACTTTGCAGAAACAGGACATTCCAACTTTGCGGCTACA
>NZ_JBFTPR010000056.1:0-1688 GCF_056398585.1 Aminobacter sp. 01T433 | reverse complement strand
GCAAGGCCAAGAGCGGCGGGAAGATCGTTGCGGTCGATGGCGGTGCGGATGTTTTCCAGCACTGACCTTGCGGCTTGCGACAGCGCCGGGATGTCGATCGAGACACGATGACGAAGCACCTGCTCCTCCTTCTCGATCCTTGCGGCAGCAAGCTGCCGCAGCTGGAGATAACGCTCGATGTCACGCTTCAGCGCCGGCACGTTGACCTCGGCGACACGGCGGGCCTCCTTGTCGGCCTTGCTCGCGAGCAGGCCAGTCCTCCCCCTGAGCGGCCCGATCGATGCCGGCTCGCTGGCCAGCCGGTCGAGTGTGTGTGCCGCAGCCTTTGGGCCCGTCATCGCGGCGTCGAAATTCATCGCCTGGAATGCGCTTTCCGGATTGGCGAAGACATAGCGGAACCGGGTCGACACTTCTTCCCACTGCTTTGCTATGGCCGGGTCGGCGAGCAGCTTTTCCTCGACGACATCAGACAGGGATTTGGCAAACAGCGTGACGCCGGCGACCATCGGTTCGGCCTCCTGTTGGGTTTGCGTAGAGGGACGCTGGAGCAGGCCAAGCCGCTCGCCGCCGGCACGCATGCGCTGGGCCAGATCGGCAAGGCGCTCCTTCTGGCGCAGCATCCAGTCGAGCCGATCGCGCAAAAGTGTGCGGGCAACCCGGACGAGGTGCAGCCCGCGGTTGTCGGCAAAGCGCAGTGCCTGCCGGTAGAGGACGCCATGCTCGTAATCGAGCGTGGTTTCCTTGGCGTTGCTTCGTGACAGAATGTGATCGAGCCCACCCGCCTTGGCGAAGGAACACCGCCCGTAATAAAGCGCCATATCCTCGCGGTGCCGGGTCATCGCGACATAGGTCAGATGGCGATCGAGTGACAGCGAAGCCAGCACCTTGACCCGATCGACGGTCGACCCTTGCGACTTGTGGATCGTGGTTGCATAGCCATGATCAACATTGGGGTAGAAACGCTGCTCGACCCTGACGAGCCGACGATGCGCGCCCTCGCCGATGGCGGCGACGATCCTGTTTGGTGCCGCCTCGACGACACGGCCGATCATGCCGTTTTTCACGCCAAGCGAGGTCTCGTTCTTCAAGAAGACGATCTGGTCACCAGCGTCGAACCGGCGAAGCCCATCTTCGGTGCGGAAGGCATGTCCTTCGCCAACGATCGCACGCTCGACGAGCTGTTCGCGCGCCAGGCTGTTGAGCATGCGAACGTCACGCCGAAGGTGTGCAAGGATGAGTATTGTCTTCGTCGGATCGTAATCCCTGTTCCAGTCGGCAATCAGACTGCCGATCGCCTGCGCCTTCAAGTCCGACCCAAGCACTCTGCCCTGCTGGCGATAAGCGGAGATTGCTTCATCGACACGGCCGCGCGCCAGATCGAGCGAAGCGGTCCTCATCCACTCCTCGCGCTGGCGGTAGATCGTTTCGAGTTCGGCGTAACCGATGCGGTCAACGATCGCCCGAAACGCAGCACCCGCCTCGATTGGCTGGAGTTGGTCGGGGTCGCCAACCAGCACCAGCTTTGCGCCTGCCCTGGTTACCGCTTCAACAACCAGCGCCATCTGCCTGGAGGCAACCATGCCGGCCTCGTCGAGAACAAACACCGTCCTGGCATCAAGACCGTCCCTGTCTTGTTTCCAGCGCAGTTCCCACGACGCCAGCGTGCGGCTGACAATGCCCGCGTCCTT
>NZ_JBFTPR010000055.1:0-1688 GCF_056398585.1 Aminobacter sp. 01T433 | reverse complement strand
AAGGACGCGGGCATTGTCAGCCGCACGCTGGCGTCGTGGGAACTGCGCTGGAAACAAGACAGGGACGGTCTTGATGCCAGGACGGTGTTTGTTCTCGACGAGGCCGGCATGGTTGCCTCCAGGCAGATGGCGCTGGTTGTTGAAGCGGTCACTCGGGCAGGCGCAAAGCTGGTGCTGGTTGGCGATCCCGACCAACTCCAGCCAATCGAGGCGGGTGCTGCGTTTCGGGCGATCGTTGACCGCATCGGCTACGTTGAACTCGAAACGATCTACCGCCAGCGCGAGGAATGGATGAGGGCCGCTTCGCTCGATCTGGCGCGCGGCCGTGTCGGGCAGGCGGTTGATGCCTATGGCAAACATGGCAGAGTGCTTGGGTCGGACTTGAAGGCGCAGGCGATCGACAGTCTGATTGCCGACTGGAACAGCGACTACGATCCGACGAAGACAACACTGATCCTTGCACACCTTCGGCGGGACGTTCGCATGCTCAACAGCCTCGCGCGTGAACAGCTCGTGGAGCGTGGGATCGTCGGCGTAGGACATGCCTTCCGCACCGAAGATGGTCATCGCCGGTTCGACGCCGGTGACCAGATCGTCTTCTTGAAAAACGAGACCTCGCTTGGCGTGAAAAACGGCATGATCGGCCGTGTCGTCGAGGCGGCACCAAACAGGATCGTCGCTGCCATCGGCGAGGGCGAACATCGTCGGCTCGTCAGGGTCGAGCAACGCTTCTACCCCAACGTTGATCATGGCTATGCAACCACCATCCACAAGTCGCAAGGATCGACCGTCGATCGGGTCAAGGTGCTGGCTTCGCTCTCACTCGATCGCCATTTGACCTATGTCGCGATGACCCGTCACCGCGAGGATATGGCGCTCTATTATGGGCTGCATTCCTTCGCCAAGGCGGGCGGGCTCGAGACCATTCTGTCGCGAAGCAACGCCAAGGAAACCACGCTCGATTACGAGCATGGCGTCCTCTACCGGCAGGCACTGCGCTTTGCCGACAACCGCGGGCTGCACCTCGTCTGGGTTGCCCGCACACTCGTGCGCGATCGGCTCGACTGGATGCTGCGCCAGAAGGAGCGGCTTGCCGATCTGGCGCAGCGCATGCGTGCCGGCGGCGAGCGCCTCGGCCTGCTCCAGCGTCCCTCAACGCAAACCCAACAGGAGGCCGAACCGATGGTCGCCGGCGTCACGCTGTTTGCTAAATCCCTGTCTGATGTCGTCGAGGAAAAGTTGCTCGCCGATCCGGCCATAGCAAAGCAGTGGGAAGAAGTGTCGACCCGGTTCCGCCATGTCTTCGCCGATCCGGAAAGCGCGTTCCGGGCGATGAATTTCGACGCCGCGATGACGGACCCAAAGGCTGCGGCACACACGCTCGACCGGCTGGCCCGCGAGCCGGCATCGATCGGGCCGCTCAGGGGGAGGACTGGCCTGCTCGCGAGCAAGGCCGACAAGGAGGCGCGCCGTGTCGCTGCGGTCAACGTGCCGGCGCTGAAGCGTGACATCGAGCGTTATCTCCAGCTGCGGCAGCTCGCTGCCGCAAGGATCGAGAAGGAGGAGCAGGTGCTTCGTCATCGTGTCTCGATCGACATCCCGGCGCTGTCGCAAGCCGCAAGGTCAGTGCTGGAAAACATCCGCACCGCCATCGACCGCAACGATCTTCCCGCCGCTCTTGGCCTTGC
>NZ_JBFTPR010000054.1:0-1917 GCF_056398585.1 Aminobacter sp. 01T433 | reverse complement strand
TTCCCGGGCAGGAACCCGGTATGGCCGATCTCGCCGTGCATGGCGCCGACCGAGCGGGCGCTCAGCGCGCCGCTGTCAACCAGCTTGAGCGCCGCGATGGCATGCGGCGCGAAGAATTGCGGACGGCGGCAATCGTAGGCGAGCGTGACAATTGCCGATACAGTGTTCTGGTTGCCCATGGAGGCGCCGAAGCCGGTCTCCATACCCCAGATAGCGAGCAGCACGCCGGCGGGCACGCCGTACTTGCGCTCGATGTTGCTGAAGAGTGCAGCGTTCGCCATCTTGAGCGATCGGCCCTTGGAAATAATCGCGGGCCCGCCGCGGCGTCTCATAAAGTCATCGACCGAGCCGCCGAAAGCCCTGTTGACGGAGCGGTCGGCCCGGATGGTTCCTACGGCGTAATTCGCTCCGAGAAGCGCTGCAAGGCCGTTCCCCCCGACGCCGGCGGCCTTTGCCGTCTCGGCAAACTCCACTTTCCACTGTTGAAACCCGGCAGCGCTGTTGCCGCATGAGGCCGCCTGAGCGGCGCACGTGAGAAGGCAGAAGGTGAAGGCACCCGCCGCAGCTATCAACTGTCCCTTAGCAAAGAACGCCATGTCGCTCTCCTAGCCGGTCCGATCCATCAAGCATCCGGCCGCATGGCGTCACTCCTTCCGGTTGCTCGCGCACTCGAGAAATTTGAACAAATCAATAATAGTGGTTGGGCGAAATAAAGCCAGCCGTAGCGATTTGGACCATTCGCAAGCGCGGGGCGACCCCGCCCACGCACTAGTTGACCACGCTGGTGCAGGCGCCGCTTTCGACCTTCGTCAACGTGTCGTTCATTCGGCATTTCGATGAGTTACTTTGGCAACGTCCGCTATCGGGAACCGCCTTGGAGTCACCTCACGGGCCGACATGGCGGCGCGTTGCTGACTGGCGGTTTGAGTGCCGTTGACGGACCGTCTGCTTTCAGGATGAGGAGATGGGATAGCAGCCGGTCAGGTCGCGACCCTCGTCGGACTGTCCCACAGGCGATACTCCGTCAATTCGCTATCGAACTCGTAGGCTAGCGGACCAATCGTCGGCTGAACGATCATCCTACTTCCCAAAAGGCAGCATCGCGACCACGAAGCGCGAAAAACACCGATTTGCCGGCGTCAATAACTGTATGACGGCCTTGTTCGCGGATTTACTCTCGATTCTCCGATTAGGGGCATAGCCGCCAAGCGCGGTCATCGCCCCGTCGAGATCCGCCATCTCAGGAACTCGCGGCAGCGGCAAGTCGAGGAAAGACTACTATTCAGGAAGCGTTCGGTGTAGCTTTCGAGCGAAAAGTTTGGGTAGCGGAGAGGAACGGCATGTCGCCCATTTGGTATGTTCGGCTACCAGAAACTGGCGACGTTCAACTCACCGGCTCTAGACGGGAAAACGAATCTTGAGATTGCTCAAGCGCCTTTTTCAGAGGGTTCTCGTCTTCTGTCTGGGCATTTTTAGTGTTTGGCTAATAGTCTTCGTCGTTTTCGATACTGCGGACCATAGACTTCCATGGATTCTAGCGGTGAGTCTTACCTACGGGTTGAGTGCCTATGTCATTCTGCCAAATATCGTTCGAATGGGCCTGAAGGTTCTTAACCGGAAACTTATCCCTAGATATACGATCACCGGGGATGGTCTTCCCGGCGATCCCGTAAATCTTGTCCTCATTGGAAATCTTCAACAGCTGCGCGACGCGTTTGCAACAGCGGGCTGGTCGACGGCGGATCGTTTGGGGATAGTGTCCTCGTGGCGAATGATACGAGCATTTCTGCTCAACTCTCCGTATCCCACCGCTCCTTTCAGCACGCTCTATCTCTTTGGACGAAGGCAGGACATAGGGTTCCAGCAGCCCATCAACAATAGCCCGCGCCAGCGCCATCACGTCCGTTTCTGGGCGCT
>NZ_JBFTPR010000053.1:0-2337 GCF_056398585.1 Aminobacter sp. 01T433 | reverse complement strand
CCGTTGGCGCGTAGATAGGCGAGCAATTCGAGCATCGGCTGGTAGACGAGTTCGGTGTAGGGGCGCTTGAACCGACCATCACGCGCGGTCGCGATCCAATCGGTAACGATCTTTTGGAACTCGTCGCTGGTCATCCCGGCGTGCGTCGCCATGATGAGTTCCATCAGGCCTTTTTCGCCAGCTGCTGCGAGCGCCTTCATGTCGCCTTGAAGCACCGCCTGGAACGGCTGGGTGGTTGCCCATTCGGGATGGTTCTGCGCCTCGGCCTTGACCCGATCGAGCGCGAAGGCAAGCTGGACGTACATGGGTTGCTCGATCCACAGCGTACCGTCATTGTCGAATACAGCAATGCGTTCGGGCTCCGGCACGAAGTCGGGCGAACCCGCCTTGGTCACTTTCTCGACAAAGGCAACGATCGCTGCCTTTGGGCCGGTGTCATTCCATGACGGCAGGGGATCGGTCTGGGCCTGCGCAAATGCCACCGCAAATAATGCGTAAAGTCCAATGAGCGCTCCGCCTACGAATTTGGAGAATGCGTGCATCTTGAACTCCCCATCGTTGATGTGGTTCGGTGCGGGATGCTGCCGGAAGGCACCTGGCATCGGACGCCCCGGTGACGGGGCGTCCGGCATTGGCGGGGCGCGTCAGTCGTGACCTGTCTTCATATCTTTGACCTGCTGCATCACCTGCTCCAGATTGTAGCTGGCAGGGTCCTGAAGCGGCGGATAGGCGATGTAGCTCTCGAGATGCTTCAGCCACAACTGCTGGCCGATKGGCAGGATGTTCCAGTCATAGACATAGGCCGTCGACGGAGAGGCGATGGAGCCGGCCATACCGAAGAGCGTCTTGATCTGTTGGCCGACCGAGGTTTCGAACGGATCGCGCTTGATGTTGACAACCTGCGTCCAGGAGTAKGGCTGCACACCATGAATGAACCCAGCCGGATCGTCGGAGACCATGGCGAAATACATCTTCCAGTTCTTGTAGCGGACTGCCGACGGCTCCTTGCCGGAATAGTACAGGAAAGAGTCGCGCGCGGAGGGTGACTTGCCTTCCAGGAARTCACGCTGATCGATCCCGTCGAGCGTGGTCTTGACGATCCCWGGATACTTGCCAGCCTCGATCTCTTTYTTCARCCCGTCGCCCTTGGGSCCGCCGGCGATGTCGACRAGSGTSGGCAGCCAGTCCAGCGAGGCGAAGATGTCGTTCTTKACCGTKCCRGGYTCGATGTGTCCKGGCCAGCGCACGACCAGCGGGGCACGCATGCCGCCTTCCCAGGTGCTGAGCTTTCCGCCCTTGAACGGGGTCGTGCCRCCATCTGGGAARGTGATCGTCTCGGCGCCGTTGTCGGTGGTGAAGACGACAATCGTGTTGTCGAGCTCGCCCATCTCTTCCAGTTTCTTCAGCACGTAGCCGATGTTGTCGTCCATCTGCTTCATGCCGGCTTCGTTRATGCCCCAGTCCTTGCCGCCGGGCTCACCGACCATGTTCAAATATTTGTCCGGCAATACGGTCGTGATGTGCATGCGCGCCGGGTTGTACCAGACAAAGAATGGCTTCTTGGTCTTTTTCGGATCGTTCCTATCGAGGAAGTCGATGACCTTGCCGGAAATTTCCTCGTCGACGGTCTTGGACCGCTCCAGTGTCAGCGGCCCCTCATCCTTGCAGGATTGATTTGCCGGGGATCCGTCGGAGGAYGTGCACGCGAGCATCGGACGCGGCGGCGTAAGGCATGTCGTCGTTTTGGCATCGACTGCCGTGGGATCCACCGCAAGTCCTGGGATCGGCGTGTTCTTGCAAGGCGGCGCGATCCCCTGCTCGGTTGGTGTCTTGTTGATGTCTGGGAAGCTCACCCCCTGCATGGCGTCGAGGTGATAGAGGTAGCCCCAAAATTCCTGGAACCCGTGCGCTGTCGGCAGGGATTCGGTGGTATCTCCGAGATGGTTCTTGCCGAACTCGCCTGTCGAGTAGCCGAGATCRTAGAGGAACTTGGCGAGGTGAGGCGTACCGGCCCGCAGGTAGGATGGGCTTCCGGGAATTTCCGGCAGGACCATGCCGACCCGCACCGGCTGCATGCCGGTGATGAAGGCGGTGCGACCAGCCGTGCAACTCTGCTCGGCATAATAGGTCATGAAYTTCGCACCCTCGTGGCCGATGCGATCGATATTGGGCGTCTCCCCAACCATCAGGCCCTGATGGTAGATGCTCGGCTGCATCCAGCCGATGTCATCACCCATGATGAACAGAATGTTCGGCTTGGTTTGTTCCTGCGCCTGGACCATCGAGGTGCTGCTTAAAAGCGCGGCGGCCATGGCCGTTGCCGCTGCAACACAGGCT
>NZ_JBFTPR010000052.1:0-2494 GCF_056398585.1 Aminobacter sp. 01T433 | reverse complement strand
TGTTGATTTCCACTGAGAGCTGACCCGGCGTTTCCACCGAGAAGTGACCCGCCTTTAGGTATCGTTCGTGTTGGTGGTGGTGGTCAAGTTCGTGCGTTTCTCCTTCGTTGTTTTGGGTTCATGCGCCGAACTGTTCTTGAAGCGAAAGCTGTCGTTTCCAGTTTCCAGGATGTGGCAGTGATGGGTAAGCCTGTCGAGCAAGGCGGTCGTCATTTTGGCATCGCCAAACACGCTGGCCCATTCGCTGAAGCTGAGGTTGGTCGTGATGATGACGCTGGTGCGCTCGTAGAGTTTGCTCAGCAGGTGGAAGAGCAATGCACCGCCTGAAGCACTGAAGGGCAGGTATCCCAGCTCGTCGAGAATGACGAGATCGGAATGGACGAGGCGATTGGCGATCTGCCCAGACCGACCTTGCGCCTTCTCTTGCTCGAGCGAGTTGACCAACTCGACTGTCGAGAAGAACCGCACCCGCTTATGGTGATGCTCGATGGCCTGGACACCGATCGCGGTGGCAATGTGCGTCTTGCCCGTGCCGGGACCGCCGACCAGAACGATGTTGTTGGCGTCGTCGAGGAAGTCGCAGCGATGAAGCTGCTGCACGAGCGCCTCGTTGACCTCACTGCTTGCGAAGTCGAAGCCATTCAGATCACGATAGGCTGGAAAGCGTGCCGTCTTGAGCTGATAGGCAGTAGATCGGACCTCTCGTTCGGCCGTTTCCGCTTTTAAAAGCTGGGACAGGATCGGAATTGCCGCCTCGAATGCTGGCGACCCTTGTTCGGTGAGCTCGCCGACGGCCTGGGCCATGCCGTGCATCTTCAGTTGACGCAGCATGATGACGATAGCGCCGCTTGCCGGGTTATGACGCATGGCGAACCTCCGTCTTTCTCAAGGTATCGTATCGTTCGACATTGGCCTTGGGCTCATTGGTGAGTGTCAGTGCCTGAGGTGCGTCGAGGGTTGGCGGCGTGAAGGATTTGCCGTCGACGAGGCGATGCAGCAGGTTCAGCACATGCGTCTTCGTCGGGACACCGGACCTCAGCGCCATATCGACCGCCGAGAGCACCGCTTGTTCGTCGTGCTGAAGAACAAGGGCCAGGATGTCGACCATCTCGCGGTCACCGCCGGGCTTCTTGAGCAGATATTGCTGCAAGGTCCGAAATGCATCGGGTAGCTCGACGAATGGAGCACCATTGCGAAGCGCGCCGGGTTTGCGCTGCACGACCGCCAGATAATGCCGCCAGTCGTAGATGGTCTGCCCCGGCCGATCATGGGAACGATCGATGACGCGGCGGTGCTCACAGACGATCTGACCTTCTGCGGCGACCACGACACGATCCGGATAGACCCGAAGGCTCACCGGACGATTGGCCAAAGATGCCGGGACGCTGTAGCGGTTGCGCTCCAGATGCACGAGGCAGGTGGGTGTGACACGCTTCGTATATTCGACAAACCCGTCGAACGGCCTGGAGGCCGGCATGAGAGCCGGAACCTCCTCAACCCAGATGTCGGCAATGGTGCCACGCATCTGACCATGTGGCGTCTTTGCCCAAAACTCCTTGCAACGCTGCTCCAGCCAGTCGTTCAGTGCTTCCAGCGATGGAAAGCGCGGAACCGGTTGAAAGAAGCGATGGCGTGCGTCCTGAACATTTTTCTCGACCTGTCCCTTCTCCCAGCCAGACGCTGGATTGCAGAACTCGGGCTCGAACACATAATGGCTGGCCATCGCCATGAAACGCACGTTGACGTCGCGCTCCTTGCCACGACCCACCTTGTCGATCGCCGTGCGCATGTTGTCGTAGATGCCGCGGCCAGGGATGCCGCCAAACACGCGGAATGCATGATTATGGGCATCGAAGAGCATCTCGTGAGTCTGCAGGAGATAAGCCCGGACGATGAAAGCGCGGCTGTAGCTCAGCTTCGTATGAGCGACCTGCAGCTTGGTGCGCTCATTGCCGATGATCGCCCAGTCTTCTGACCAGTCGAACTGGAAGGCTTCGCCCGGTTCGAACGCCAAGGGCACAAATGTCCCGCAGCCCGTTGTCTGCAATTCTCTTTGCCGACCATCGCGCCATTCCCGAGCAAATGCCGCGACGCGATTGTAGGAACCCTCGTAGCCGAGGCTCACCAGGTCGGAGTGCAACTGCTTCATGGTCCGCTTCTGCTTGCGGCTCTTTTTGGATTCCGTCTTCAGCCAGGCCGACAACCGATCCGCAAACGGATCAAGCTTGCTCGGTCGCTCCGGGACGTTGAACTTAGGCTCCACGCCGCCGGCACGTAGATACTTGCGGATGGTATTCCGGGATAAGCCGGTCCTGCGGCAAATCTCCCGGATCGATAGATGCTCTCGAAAATGCCAGCGCCGGATCACGCTCAGTAACGCCATGTCGATCACTCCAGAGCCCCCGCTGAAACACGCGAGGGACGGTTGAAACATGGGTCAATTCTCGATGGAAATATCGGGCTGCGCCGGGTCAGCTCTCAGTGGAAATCAACA
>NZ_JBFTPR010000051.1:0-4574 GCF_056398585.1 Aminobacter sp. 01T433 | reverse complement strand
TCCGACACGACAAACTCCGACGAAGCGACCGGCTTCAACCTCGGCAACGGCAAGGCCATCGAGGTGCAGCTGACCGTCAAGGACGGCGACGGCGATACCGACACCAAAAAAGTCGACATCACCAACAGCGTCAAGTTCCAGGACGATGGCCCAACGCTGACTGTCGCAGCACCCGAATCCGTCGCCAACGGTTTGTTTATCCAGGGCTTCACCGACAATGGCGGTGAATGGGGCACGGGCAGCGGTATCAACACGTCGGGAACCGCCGGTGGTTGGACGATCACGGGATCGACTTTCCAACCTGCGACGACGGTGGTTCTTGAAAAGGTCGGCGACGGCTATCGCGGTGCGGACAGCCCGACCAACAGTGTCATGGTCGACCTCGAGGCATCTCCGGGCAATATCCAGCTATCGCAAACGATTACAGGCCTGACCGCAGGCGAGAGCTACGGCCTATCCTTCGAGATCGGCGCGGCCAGCGGGGTGGCCGCTGGTAGCGCAAAGTTGGAGGTCGTGTGGAACGGCCAGGTCGTCGGCACCTATGTGCCGACGTCAGGTGGGATGCAGACGATCGTCATCAACGTACCTGCGCTTGGCGACGACAACACGCTTGAGTTCCGCGAGATAGGCACCGCCGGCGACAACACCGGCACGTTCTTGGGCAACATCAAGCTCAACGACATCATCGTCATTGACGAAAGCAAGGGCACGGACTCGGATTCTGACGAGGTGGCGGCAGCCGACGTGACCGCTCTGTTCAATGGCATCAACGCTGGAGTGGATGCGGATATGGGTTCCGCCCAGTTCGCCCAAGGCACTGGCCCGATCGTTAATGCGGTCGCTGCTTTCGGCGCCGATGGCCCGGCGACCAGTGGCTCGCTTGTCTATGCCCTCCAACTGGCAAACACCAACGGCGTTCCTTCCGGCCTGACGACCACCGAAGGCAAGGCCATCTTCCTGTACAAGGACGCTGATGGCCGCATCATCGGCGTTTACGACGCCGACGGCAACGGCGTCAGCAACACCGACAAGGTCGCGTTCGCGCTGCATGTCGATGCCGGCACGGGCGTTGTTACGCTTGCCCAATATGTGTCGCTCGGCCATCCCGACACAAACAGCCATGACGAAGGCGTGAGGCTTGCCGCGAACACGGTTTCGGTGAAGGTCACCGCCACCGATGGCGACGGCGACAAGGCGACCGGCAGCGCCGACATCTCCGGCCGGGTCCTGTTTGAGGACGATGGTCCGAAGGTAATTTCGGTCGTCCCGTCTACTCCGGCACTCGGCAATGAATTGATCGTCAACGGCAGCTTTGAGGAAGGCCATGCCAACGTCCTCGGCAACCAGGACTGGGAGATCTTCCACTCCCTTACAGGCTGGACGTCCGACGGCAAGGTGCCGTTCGAGGTCCAGACAGGCGGTGCCGGCGGCGTAAGCACCCCGTTCGGCAACGCGCTGGTCGAGCTCGACTCCGACACTGTCGGCAATCCAGCGAACGGCAACGTCGGCGACATCAACGCCACCACTTCCACCAATGCCACGATCCAGCAGACGATTGCTGGTACGGAGGCAGGTCAGACCTATCAGCTGAGCTTCGCCTATTCGCCGCGCGGCGGCGATGGCGCCGGCTCCAGCGGCATGCAGGTCTGGTTCGACGGCAAGCTCGTCTACGAGATTCCGGCCAACAACAACATTGCCCCTGGCCTGCAGCAGATCACGATCAACGTGACCGCAAGCGGCCCCAACGCAGTGCTCGCCTTCAAGGGCACCGGAAGCGAGAACCAGCACGGTGCGCTGCTCGACAATGTCAGCCTGAAGGCCGTCTACAGCTCGTCCATCGACGATGAAGATGCGCTGGGACAGGTTCTCGGAAACCAGGGTGGTCCCGGCGACGACGGTTCGGGCAGTGTCGCCAAGGGCAAGATTGTCTTTGACGCGGGCGCTGATGGGCTGAAGTCATTCGAGGCAACCGGTATTGCCGGTCTCAAGGCGATCCATGTCGGCGCCGATGGCGTTGGCACGCAATACGCGGTGACAAGCCAGACCTGGAGCCAGAACGCAAACGACGCAGGCGGCACGCTGACTGGCACTATGGAAGTGCCGGGCGTCGGCACCGTCAAAGTCTACACCCTGACGATCGACGCAGGCGGCAACTACACGATCACGCTGCTGCAGCCGCTGGTTCACTCGGGCACGGACAACCCGGACACCACCAACGTGGTCGAGACGTCGTTCGAAGACAATCTTCCACTGAACTTCGGCTTCACCATTACCGACGGCGACGGCGACAAGGCGACCGGCACGATCAAGGTCAATGTCGACGACGACTCGCCGGAGGCGGCGGCTTCGGTTCCGGCAGCCACCGTCATGAACGAGCCGGGTTCGCCCACGGTTTCCGTGCAGGTGCAGACATACGGGTTCGGCCTCGCCCAGCTCAATCAGGCACCCAATATTCCCAATCTAACCACGAATGCCGGCACGATCGTTGTCATTCACGGCAACGAATTCACCTTGCAGACTGCCGGTGCTGGCCAATCGATGATCTTCACGGCTGCTGCCGGCAAGACATTTACCATCGAGAGCGCCGCAATCGGCCTCGACGGCGCCAATACAGGTGCGTCGCAGGTCACGTTGATTGGTTACGATGCAAATGGCAACGCGCTGGCCCCAATCACGCTGACCGTTCAGTCCAACGCGACGCCAGGCGTAACGCCAACGAGCATGTTCGACGCTACCGGCACTGTGCTGGATGGCGTGATATTGTCTAAGCTTGTGATCGTTCCACCGAATCCAGCCGGCTTCCAGGGCCGTATCATCCTCGACAATCTGGAGTTGGGGCAGGTCACTGTAACGCCATCACAGCAGACAACCTCTAACATCGACCTGATGCAGCTCGTCAATTTCGGCGAGGACGGCGCGCATGCCGGCGGTGCATTCCAGCTTAAGAGCTTCACCGCCCAGGACTTCGGCTCGATCAACTCCGGGGGCAAGGAAGTCTGGATCAAGTCGGACGGCAACAAGCTTACCGGCTTCACCTCGGACAATGCCAAGGTCTTCGAGATGCAGATCGTCAACGGCAAGGCCGTGCTGACGCTGTTTGCACCGCTCGATCATGCCGGTGCGAGCCACGTCAACCTCGACTTCGGCCAGTTCATTACTGCTCGCGACGGCGACGGCGACACCATTGGGCTTGCGCAGAATGCTGTCGTCTTCTCGGTCAAGGAAAGCAATCTTGTGCCGACAGCCGGAACAGTCTCGGCTGCCGTCGATGACGATGGCCTGACTGGCGCCAATGGTGCTGTCGCTGCGGGCGACATCAATGCGAATGCTGGTGAAACCACACCGGCTGATCCAAGCGAGGCCGTTTTCCTGGGCAAGCTGCAGGGGGCAGGCGGCGACGGAGCGCTGGTGTTCAGCTTCGCTGGTATGGATGGCAAGCCCGGCCAGGTCGGCCAGGAAGCCGTCACCTATAGCTGGAACGCCGGAACCAATACGCTGACGGCGAGCGGATCGCGCGGCGCGCTGTTTACGGTCCAGATCATCGACACGGCGACTGGCGCCTACAAGGTGACGCTGCTCGACAACGTCCTGCATGCCGCTGGTGACAGCGAAGCCAGTGCCTTTGCCTCGCTCAGCTACACGGTAGCTCCGAGCGTTGCGATCTCGGATGCGCCGTCGAGTGTTGCTGAAGGCGGTTCGGTGAATGGCACGTGGTCGCTTGCGGCTGGCGCCGACGGCGTGTCTGCCTCGAACTTCACGATCTCGGTGAATGGTGGGGCTGCGAGCGCGGTTAGCTTCGGCACGGCTATCGACACGGGCAAGGGCACGCTGACGATCAACGCCAATGGCAGCTGGAGCTTCGTTGCTGCAAAGGGTCTCGACAACGACGCGGCGCAGTCGATCAGCTTCACGCTGTCGGCGAAGGATGGCGACAACGACGTCGCTTCGGACAGCCAGACGATCTCGATCACGGACGGTGCTGTGCCGACCGGTGGTGGATCGGTCTCGCTTTCTGTGGACGACCAGGGGCTGACGGACGGCTCGACGCCGAACCCGTCGCTGCTGACCAGCAGCGGCACGCTGAGCTTCACGGCCGGTTCGGATGCGTTGACCAGCTTCAGCTTCGGCTCGACCTCGGGCCTGACGAACACGCTGACCTGGACGGCTTCGGCCGGCGGCACGGTGCTGACGGGCTCTGACGAGCGCGGCGCCGTGGTGCGGTTGACGCTGACGGCGCCGGCTGGCGGCATCGCGGCTGGTGCTGCGGGCAACGTTTCGGTGAAGGTCGACCTGCTCGACAACTACGACACCCATCCAGGTGCGGGCGATGTCGCGCTCGGTCTCGGCTCTGTGACGGTCGTCGCCGCCGATCATGATGGTGACGAGGTCACCGGCACGGTCACCGTCTCGATCTCTGATGACGTTCCGAGCGTTGCGATCTCGGATGCGCCGTCGAGTGTTGCTGAAGGCGGTTCGGTGAATGGCACGTGGTCGCTTGCGGCTGGCGCCGACGGCGTGTCTGCCTCGAACTTCACGATCTCGGTGAATGGTGGGGCTGCGAGCGCGGTTAGCTT
>NZ_JBFTPR010000050.1:0-3913 GCF_056398585.1 Aminobacter sp. 01T433 | reverse complement strand
GCTATGTCCGGGATGGCCGCCGACGGCTGGTCAGTTGCCGGCGCCGCTGCCTTTCTCGCTGTGTGGACTGTGATGATGGCGGCTATGATGCTGCCGGCCGCGGCGCCCATGATCTTTATGTTCGCGACGGCACAGGCGAGACGCGAACGACGCGTGGCCGTCCCGACATGGATCTTCGTCGCGGGCTACATGCTCGTCTGGGCGGCGGCTGGCCTTCTCGTGTATGTCCTGGTTCAGTTCGGCAGCGAGCTTGCGACGAGCCTCGATCCGCCTCTGCGGTCGAAATGGGCACCCTTCGCGCTCGGTGCCACGCTTGGTATTGCCGGGCTCTACCAGTTCACGGCCCTCAAGCATATTTGCCTGAGCCATTGCCGTTCACCGCTCGCGTTCGTTGCGCAGCACTGGCGCGAGGGCCGGGTTGGCGCGCTTGAGATGGGGCTGCGCCACGGCGCCTATTGCTTTGGGTGCTGCTGGGTGCTGTTTGCTGTGCTGGTTGCGGCCGGCGTCATGAGCGTCGCCTGGATGCTGCTTCTGACGCTGGTCGTCTTCGTCGAGAAGCTGCAGCCGCGTGGCCGCCGCTTCGAAGGTGCTTTGGGTATTGCGCTATTGGGTCTCGGGATCGTTGTAGCGCTCGGGGTGATTGAGATGCCTTGGATTGGCGGTTAGGGGCATTTCCCCGCGCCAAGGCCGCTCGCTTCTCAATCGACAAGGTGGTCAAGTCGCTCGTGCCGAAAAGCTAATGGTCGGATATCGAGCAAACGATGCGGCGCGAGCGTCAGGTTCTTGTTTGGCGCGTCGCTGCCTGGAAGCTCGGGGGCGAGAACAGACCGGCAGCTTCAGTCAGCGAATCGTCGAGAGCAGACATTTAGGCTGGGGCGCAGGCATCGCCGCGACCTGATCCTTTCTCGGACGTGGAGCCCCTACCCAACGACCGCCAGCCTGTTCCCTCGGCATGGACATTCGCAAAGCGCGCGGCACTTCGTAGTTGGCGCGAACCATCGACGAGCCTTGGCACCACGCTCCACGTCACCTCGCTTTCACAGGAGTTCCTGTTGTCAACGAGCTGTCTGTATTGGCGGTTCGATTTGAACCAGCGAACCGGTCGGGCCTAGAAATCGGTTGCTCGCCACTGGCCGAGGAATCTGGACGTTACCCCCGTGTTACCTGCGTAGACTACGCAGAATCCCGAGGCGCCGAGTGTACGCTCGTCAGCGAAAATGACGACACACGATGACGGAAGCGGCGTCGATGTCAAAATATTGGCAGCGGAAAGCAGGCGAGACGGCCGCGTTGCGGCGGTTCCCGGCTGAGCGTCGGGCAATCAAGGAACTGATGCTCCGCGACGGCGAGTTTTCAGACATGTGTGAGGAACTGGCAGAGGCCGAGTCTGCGCTACATGCAGCCAAAGCGCTGCCGCCGGATGTTCGCGAGGAGAGAACCGCCGAATGGATAGCTTCGATTGATCGACTTGCAGCGGAGATAGCGAGGGCGCTGCAGGAAGCCAACGTGATCCGCGTGGGCTGGATAGTCCAACCGAAAAAGCCACCACCATAAGCAGCAAAGTTCAAGGCACGAGCACATCAATGCCTCGCGACGTGGCGGACAGGTGCCCGTCGCTGCAGGAACTGCCACTGAAGGAAGGAGAACAACATATGTATTATACCGACAACTCGATACTGCCGGAAAACATGGCGCCACTGATCATCACGGCGGCGCCTTACGGCCCCCAGTGGTTGCCCGGCGACTCAAGCGACATCCCCCTCACCTGGGACGAACAGGTCCAGGTTGCGGTGGACTGCTACGAGGCCGGCGCCACCATGCTGCACTTCCACGTTCGAAACCCTGCCACCGGCATGGGTTCGACGAATTTCGACCAATACAACTACCTTCTGAAGCGGGTGAAGGAAGCCGTGCCGGACATGATCATCCAGGTCGGCGGCTCGATCTCGTTTGCGCCGCACACGGACGACGCCAAGGCGAAGTGGCTCGACTACGACACCCGCCACATGCTCACCGAATTGGACCCGAAGCCGGATTTCGTGACCGTGACGACCGGCACCTCGCTCTGGGACATCGCCTCCACATTCGCTCCGGAGGACATCAAAGGCACGCACATGGAAGACCCGAAGGTGCAGGCGGCATGGGCAGGCATGGTAGTGGATTCCACGCCCGCCTTCTACGTCGAGCACCTCAAACGCCTTCGGAAAAACGGCATTCTGCCCTACTTCGTTCCCTGCGGCCCCCATCAATGGGACCTCGTCGAGCGCTGTATCCGGGCCGGCATTTACATGGGGCCGTTGAACATGGCGCTTTGCGGCTATGGTGGCGGAACGATGTATCGCAATCAGTTTGACTGGATGCATTTCCTCGAACGGGTTCCGCAAGGCTCGGTCAACACCTTCTGGACCAGCATGCGCGGGCTGATTTCGATCTCGGCGATGGCCCTGGTGCTGGGCCAGCACATACGCGTCGGCAACGAGGACAACATCTGGGGCGCGGACCGCAAGCGCAAGAGTTCGGTCGAGCAGGTTAAGGGTGTAGTGCGTCTTGCCAAGGAATTCGGCCGCAAGGTGGCGACCGCAGAGGAAGCCCGCAAGATCATGAAGGTCGGCACCTGGTACAACAGCGTCGAAGAGACGCTGCAGAACAACGGCATGCCTCCCAGCCCATCCGACTTCAATCCGGGCTTCCTCACCTGGCCGACTGACGGGAAGATCAAGCCGGCCGTGCTCGGCGGCGACTCGCATCCGATCGCGGCGTGCATGATCGCACCGGAGCCGGTCCGGGCCGCACAGGCCAAACTGAAGATCGCAATCGCATAGCCGAGAACGACTTATCGCCTTTGCATGGTGGTCTGCGCTCCTCTGCAGGCCACCAGTTCCAGTACGAGCGCGGGAGGAATGCGTGGCTGGCCGGATAACGCACTTTGAAATCTATAGCGACGAACCGGGGAGGCTCTCCGAGTTCTACAGCACACTTTTCGGTTGGCGGATGGAGCGGGCGGAAGGCCTGGACTATTGGCGCATCCACCTGGATCCGACCGACACAACGAGCGTGGGCGGGGGGCTGACCTACCGGCCCCGAGCCGACCCGAAGGGTTGGCTGCAATTCGTAGACGTCGAGTCGATCGACGATTCGATAGCCCTCGCCGAGCAAATGGGCGCCATGGTGGTGAGGCCGAAGACGGCAGTTCCACGAACCGCATGGGTCGCCGTTCTGGCCGATCCGTCGGGAAACATATTCGCTGTCTGGCAACCCGACGTACGCGCCTTTCCCACGCCGGAACCGGATTGACGGGAGCGAGCAATGACACAGACGACCGAAGGTGCACCAGACGGACCGTGGGACGCCGGCACATTGGCGCAGCTCCAAAAGTTTGACGAGCCCTGGGGGCGTACATGCCGGACGATGAGCACAAATCCATGGAGCGGCAACATCCTCTCCCGGAAATTCGGCGAACTGGTCGCGGTCGCGGTCAACGTCGCCTGTACCAATCTCAACCGCGACGGCACGCTGCGCCATATCCGGGCTGCGCTTGATGCGGGAGCGACTCCCGATGAAATCCTCGCCGTCGTCAAGATGGGCTCTGTCATGTCGATTCATTCGTGCAGCCTCGGCGCGCCCATCCTGCTCGAGGAAGCTGTCGCCGCCGGAAAGTCCCCTGTCGCCAAAGCCCCGGTCGCAACGCCTGCATGCGACCGGATGAAGGCAATCGGCCAGTGGAACACGGCGTGGGACCCATTCTTCGCGCTCGATCCCCAATGTGTTGATTTCCACTGAGAGCTGACCCGGCGTTTCCACCGAGAAGTGACCCGCCTTTAGGTATCGTTCGTGTTGGTGGTGGTGGTCAAGTTCGTGCGTTTCTCCTTCGTTGTTTTGGGTTCATGCGCCGAACTGTTCTTGAAGCGAAAGC
>NZ_JBFTPR010000048.1:0-5029 GCF_056398585.1 Aminobacter sp. 01T433 | reverse complement strand
CTGTCCGCATCCACCTCGCGCTTCCTATCGGCGCCCGCGCCAACGCCGACATCGGCCGCAGATCGAAATTTCCATAGCCGTTGACTGTGGCCCGCGGGTTCCTTCCTCGGGGACTTTCGTACGCCCGCCGGCGCCCGAAACTCATCACGGTAGGCGACCGGCAGCTTCGAGGTTGGAATTGTAAGAAGCGGACGATCAGATCTGAGGTCAGGCAATCAGGTACCAAGCCGCGAGAGGCAACCGGCCGTTGAACATCGTGATGACGGCGATTCTGCCCAAGAAGATACCGACGTTCTGGCTTAGGGCAGTTGCTGGATTGGCGGCGCCATCCAGCGTCCGTCCAACGCTTCGGACTTCGGCAGATAGAGCCGCATCACCGCATAGAAGGGCTCGGCCGGCGCCGGCAGCCAGTTCGGTTCCAACTCAGGCCCCGGGCTTTCGTGCTGCAGGTAGAGGACGTACTCGTCTTCGTCGTTCTTCTTGAGGTCTTGCAGCATGGCTGAGTTGATCAAATAGCGATCGATCGGATTGCTCACGAGGAGTTGCTTGGGTAGGTCATACATGGTCAGCGACCAAAAGGCGTCGATGGGCGGAAGCGTCTCAGCGGTGAAGGTCAGGGTGTATTTGCGGGCCTTGCCGTCGAGCGGCAGCTTACCTGCGTCGAAGGCGTAGATGACGTAGAGTGCTTCCTCTACGCTGTTCCCGTAGATCCCACCCTGTGCCGCCGCAGCCCGGACCATGTAGCGGCCCTTCATGAACTCGGGCGTGCCAAACAGCTTCGACGAATCCGTCAACTGGCCAGCCTCGTCGCGGATTTTCTTTTCCGTCCCGCTGACCGCTTCCTGCATCACGGCTGCTGCATCGGGGGAAAGAACCGGACCCGGCCACGCTGCCCCTTCCCGGATACCGAGCGTGGCGAGGTTCTGCCGCTGGCCTTCGTCGCCCGGATAGGGAGGCGCGAACTGAAGCAGGAAGGCGGCAAGCGGCCAGTAGTTGGTAATCATCAGCTCGTCGGAGATGGGCATCCAGTCCACCGCCGGGGGAGCGGCCGGCGCCGGGGTTTTCATGTAGGTCGAAAAAGGCGCCGCCTTGTAGCCGGCCTGGATCTCCTTGACCTTGTCGAGGTCGTCCGGCGAGAAGAGCTGGGTCCTGACGATGCCGATGGCGAGCGTGGTCGGCATCTCGATCACGCGCTTGATGCCCTTGGGTACTTCGCCCTTCCAGCCGGGGCCGGTGATGAGGAAGTCGCCGCCATCATTGCCGTCAACCCGGGTGCCGGGATAGTCGACATTGTTGGTGTAGAGGTCGATCAGCTGCAGCGAGTAATAGCGCTCCTTCTCGATCGCCGGCATGGTGACCACTACCGGCTCGGCGCGCAGGTCGAAGACGATGAAGGAATAGGGCGTGTCCGAGTTGGGCGTGATGATCGCCGTATCCTCGGGCGTATAGACCCGGGCGATGCTGACCAGCGTGTTCAGTGGCCCCTTGTACTGGCTTCCGCCCAGCTCCAGCGCATACTGGTACATGGTGAGATAGTTCTTCACCATTGGATAGGTGTAGATGTAGGCCTCGCGCGCCTGCTGCCGCAGGTCTTCCCGTGCAAGGGCCGGGAGTGCCGGCAAGGCGGCGAGCGCAGCAGTGCCTTTCAAAAGTGTCCGGCGATTCATTTCACTTCCTCTGCAACGGGGAAAGTCCAGCTTCCGTCAAGAACCTGTGCGTCCGGGCGATACAGGCGAACCATGTAGTTCCAGTCCACCGGCGTCGGCAGGCAGTTCACGACCTTGCCGTCGCAGCCGCCGAACTGGATGACGATCGAACCATCCTCGCCCTTCTGAGCCGTCACGTCGTTCAGAGAATAGGCGTTGAGATCGTTCGGCGTGAAGAAGCCATCTTTGTTGTAGATGGTGACCGACCAGAAATCCTTCACCGGCACGTCCTTGACGGCCAGCCGATAGATTGTCTTGCCGTCGTTCGTCTTCGGCGTCTCGTTGAGATACAGCGCCTCCTGGTCGGGGTTCCCGCCCCAGCCGAGCGCGGCGCCGACCAGATGCCGGATCGGATTTATCTCGTCGCGCGATCCGAACATCTTCTTGGTGTCCGGCAGCAGAGCGCCGAGGTCCAGCAGCGCGCGTCGGGTCTTGTTCCGGCTTTCGCTGTCCCATTTCGGGATCTCGAAGCTGCCGGTCGATGCCTGCTCGACCTTGACTGCGTCCTGAAGCGCGTGAACCTGCTTCAGGTCCTCGGCGTCGGCGGGATTGGCGAAGAAGCGGAAGGCCGCCGCCACGTAGCGGGTGCCGATATCGTCGCGCTTCAGCGTGTGGGTTCCGGCGCCGTAATGCACGCCGTGGATGTAGTGGTTCTCGTCGATCACCATGAGCGAAACGAAGCGGCTTCCGGAATCTGGCACGGTGATCGTCACAGGTCCGGCATCCAGATCAAACACGGCGGACGAATAAAGCGTATCGCGGTTCAGGCGGATGATCGTCTGCTTGTCGAGTGGCGCCATCTCGCGGGTATGATCGAACTTGCCAAAACCGCCATTTGCGACAATACCGGAGAAATATAAATCGCTCTCGGCGCGGACGAAGTTGTCGCTGTTGACGTGGACGGGTTCAGCAGCAGCCGGGAGTGCTGCAAGCAGGGCGGCGGCGGCAACTATCGAAAATCTCAAATTCATCGAAACCTCTCTGATTGAATTGCTGGAGTAGCGGAAGCGGCCCCGTCAGAAGCGCATGGCCATGCCGAGGATCGGTCCCTGCTGGACCACGTCGAACACGAAGCCGTTGTGGCTGTATTCGACGCCGAGAGCCCGGTACCCGGCCACGGCCGAAATCACGTCGTTGAACGCGTAGCCGATGCCGGCGGCGATATCCCAGTCACGATCGGCCTGGCCTGCCCCAGTGAGGCCCCATCCGCTGAGATAGACATTGTCCGTAAGAAAGTGCCTGCCGCGAACACCGACCATAGCATCGACCCACGTCGCGCCGTCGCTCGCCGAGACGCCATCCAGAATTCCGCCGGTAAAAGAGATGTCTGTGTCTACGTGCCATACCCGCGCGCTGGCGACGAGGTCGAGGGTGCTGCGGCCATCCTGGAGGACGGCATAGCCTACGCCGACGAGCCCCGTGAACGTCTCTGACGTTAGGCCGACCCTGTCTGTGACGATGCCCCGGGGCGTACCCGATTCCGTCGAGACCTTTGTGTAGATGACGTCCCCGAAAATGCTGAACCGATCGTTGCGGGCCTCGCCGATGGCCATGAACGCGAAATCCAGATCTTTCAGTATGTCGGAGAAGTCGGAGGCGACATGGACTGGCGGCAGCCCGAACTGTCCGACATCGCCCGACATGCCGGCGCCCCAGAAATAGGGGCTGGCTGCAAAGCTCCAGCCACCCTCCGCCACCGGCTTTGCCTCAGGCAGGATGAACGATTGAGGAATGTCCGCGGCGTGAGCGCATGAATTTGCCGCGGCACAGACAAGCAGCGCCGAACCTAGTTTTGTATAAGTTTCCATCCACGCTTCCGTGTTGCATTCATCTATCGATCGATTGACTCGGGAAGAGGAGCCTAAGAAATCTTCGCCTCGATTCCGGTCGGCAGGACTGGCAGTGTGTATCTGTCTCTTCGCTTCCTATCGAGTATTCCCAGCTAGTAGGTGTGCTAGCTAAGAACGTTGGTAGCCCCAGCAAATCAATGCTCGACGTTCTCCCGTCGCCAATATTCACCGACAGAGCCGTATTACATACCGGTATGCGTGAGTTTGTCCCGATCGGCACAATCGATAAACTTCTGCACGTAATCGTTCGAGTCTGACGGACGTCGCTGGAATTTCGGTTGGCGCGCAGCTAAAGCTGCAGCGTCGGGGAACGACTTCTATCTGCGTTGCGAAAGTGAAGTGTGGAGTTGATGTTGGATTTGACGCTAGAGCAAGCCCAGCGTGTCATGAAGGAAGGAGCATGGCTCGCACACATGGGTGAGCCGTTCCAAACCAATCTGTTGCGCAATGCTCATTTGCTCAAGTTTGCTCCTGGTCAAGTCATCTACAGACATGGCGATACCGGCGGTGGAATGTATGGCCTTGTAGCTGGCTCCCTCACCATCAACTCGGCGCCACCTGATTTGACGCCTCAGCTTATCCATCTGGGGATGCCGGGGGCATGGACCGGCGAAGGTCCCTTCCTGACCGGCCAACCACGAAGGATAGAAATGCGGGCGCTTGGTATCGCCTGGATGATGCACGTGCCGCTTGATGCCTTGGAGCAAATGGCCGCGCAAGATGCGAGAGTCGTGCGTGCGGTCGGGGTCAACACCGCATTTACCGTAGATGTGCTTGTCCGGATCATCCACGATCTGCAGAAGCGCGACGTTGCACGAAGAATAGCTGCAGTAGTCGAACGTGGTGGCTGGCTCGGCAACATGCCGATCCCGCTATCTCAGTCCGACCTCGGTGTCATGGCGAATGCCTCGCGTAAACAGGTCAACGCGGCGATGCGAAGCTTCACCTCCGCCGGCTGGGTAACGTCCACGTATCGATCCATCACTGTGACAAACCCGCAGGCACTTCGGAAATTCTCAGACTGCGACGGACCGGATGCGTAGCAGCAGCTGATGGCTTTTCGTACAAGCTCGACTTATCACTGGTAGTAGGAAACATCTTCTTTAGACAGCGATGAAGCTGATCTCTACTGCCCGAGTGACTGGTTTCGGGCGAGGGTATGAATCGCTTGAACGTCCGACTTCAGGCGCGTTGCCGTCACCGCCCTGAGTCTATGAATGGCCGCTTCTGGAATTGGCGCGATGATTCCGGAACGACTTACTTGGGGTCGTGAGCAGAACGTCAGCTTGCTGAGTATCTCAACCAGAAGCAGACAGTCCGGAATCGTGATGAGTTTCGGGCGCCGGCGGGCGTACGAAAGTCCCCGAGGAAGGAACCCGCGGGCCACAGTCAACGGCTATGGAAATTTCGATCTGCGGCCGATGTCGGCGTTGGCGCGGGCGCCGATAGGAAGCGCGAGGTGGATGCGGACAG
>NZ_JBFTPR010000047.1:0-5712 GCF_056398585.1 Aminobacter sp. 01T433 | reverse complement strand
GCATGGGCGTTTTCACATCGCGCAACTGAGGCTGAGGCCAGAAACCTACACGATCAACGTCGACTTCGAGAACCTGGTCTGCACGCGTGGCGACCGCGTCCGAGTGGCCCATGACGTCATGCTCATCGGCCTCGCCAGTGGTCGCGTCGGTTCGGTCAACGCCGGAACGCAGACTGTCGTTCTCGACGAGACGGTCAATATGGTGGCCGGAACGCTCTATTCGATCCGGTTCAGGTTGAGCGACGGCAGTTTCGTGCTCCGCTCGACGATACCGTCGGTAACGACGGAGACCAATACCCTCATGCTCACGGGCACCGGCGCGCTGCCCGCGACTGGCGACCTGTTCACCTTTGGCCAAGGGCAAAGCGAGTCCGCTGTCTATCGCGTGCTCGGCATTGAGCCGCAGGATAACCTTGTCGCCCGGATCACACTGGTTGACGACGCACCGGACATCTACCTCGCCGATAACGGGGCGATCCCGGACTTCGAAAGCAACGTCACTAAGCCGGTCGATCCGTATTCTTTGCCGCCGACCGACATTCGGATGACGCAAGGGATCTATCTGGAAGGCAGCGATTTCCTTGCCGTCGTGTATCTGAGCTGGAGCGTGCCGCGGCAAGGCCGAGTCCAGTTCTTCGAGGTCGAATACCGAAATGAAGGGGACGGTACCGGCAATTTCCAGACCGGACCGGTCGCAATCTCGCCTCAGACGTCTACCGAAGTCAGGGGGCTCCAGGCCGGCGTCTATACGTTCCGTGTCCGTTGTCGGTTCGATGACAATTCGGTGTCGAGTTGGCTGACCTCGGAAGCGTATGCCGCGGACATGCTCAACCATCCGCCGCCCGACGTGACCCGGTTCGAGATATCAACGCTCGGCGACACGTCCACGCTTAGCTGGGACGCGGTCCAGGCAACGGGCGTGACCTATGAAATCCGCTTCGTTGCGATCGACAACGTTACCGTAAGCTGGAATGCGGCAACCACGTTGATCCCATCGGTTTCGGGAACCAGCATCCAGGTGCCGACGATGATCGGAACCTACCTGATTAAGTCGGTGTTCCAGACCGGGCTGAAGAGCGCGAATGCTGCTCTGGTCGCAACCAACATTGCGTCACTTGCAGGGCAGAACATCGTCGAAGTGCTGGCCGAAAGCCCAGCGTACCCTGGCGTCCATGACAGCGTGACATCGTATGGCGGCGTTCTTCGCCTCCAGGAAAACAACACGATGTCGACGTGGGAGACGCTTAGCGATGTGATCTCGCTGCAAGAAGGCGATGGGAATAGCCCCGGTTTGGCGCTCACCGGTACCTATTATTTCGACAATGGTGTCGATCTGGGTGACGCCTACACCTCGCGGATCACGGCGCTGCTCGATGCCAGGGGCGAGAACCCCTATCAGGTTATGTCACTGTGGACGTCGCTGGCGGAAGTTGCCGTTCTTGACGACACCGGTGCCGATGACTGGGAAGTCCGACTTGAGTTCCGGACGACGATGGTCGATCCAGTTCTCGCCGTCTGGGGCGACTGGTTGCCGTTTGTCGTCAGCGATGTCACGGCGCGCGCTTTCGAGTTTCGCATCATCCTGGAAGGGCGTCCCGTCAACGATGGCGCAGCGACTTATGGGCTAACAACGCCGGCAGTGCATGCGCTGAGCGTGCAAGTCGATATGCCAGACCGCGTCATCGCCGGTGATGATGTGGTGGTGCCGGCTGCTGGCTTGGATATCGCGTTCAGTCCCCCGTTCAAAGCCTTGCACGGCATCGGTACTGCCGACCAGAACATGGCCACCGGCGACTATGGCCTGATCACAGCCAAGGGTCCGGCAGGTTTCCACATACAGTACTTCAACGCCGCCGGAACTCCGGTCGAGCGCACCGTCGACTACATGGCCAAGGGCTACGGGCTCCAGCAAGCCTAGCCAATACTTCATCCCCCACTTCCAGGCATCACCAAAACGAGGCGCATTCAATGGCCCAGTCAGACTTTGGCACGATCAATCCCGCGACCAAGAGCGGGGCACAGCTATCGACCGATCTCAACAGTTGGCGCGATGCACTGCATAGCTCTCACAAGGGGTCGACGGCGCCGACCTATAAGGTCGCCGGCATGTTCTGGCTGGACGACACCACGGCGGCGACGCATCTGCTCAAATACTATGATGGCACCGATTGGATCACGGTTCTGTCGATGGACACCACCAGCAACCGAGCGTCAATCGTCACCCTGCCGGATCGGCTCAGCTTCCCCTTGGCTGGCGGTACCGCTAACGCGCTGACGCTGACACCCTCGGTCCCGTTGACGACCTACTTCGATCTTGACGTCTTCACGTTTGAGGCAGCATCGAACAATACAGGTGCTACGACATTGAACGTCTCTGGCGTCGGCGCCAAGGCCATCCGCAAGATGGTCGGCGCCGCGGATGTTCCTCTGGTCGCGTACGATATCCTTGATGGCGTTCGCTACACAGTAAACTTCGACACTTCGGCCGATGCTTGGATTCTGGCGGGGCATGGCGTCGGGGTCGGGTCTAATCTCGAAGCCGGTTCAATCTCCGCTGTTGCATCAAAGACCCTCGATCTGACGGCATACATCGCGGCCGGGTTTACCGAGTTCGAGCTTGTCCTGAGGAACCTCATCCCCGCGACGGATGGCGCTGGGCTCCGGCTCCATGTTTCAACCAACGGCGGCTCGTCCATCTTGTCCTCGGGGTACTCATACAACTTCCTGGTTGCGCGGGGAGTGACGGTCGCGGCTTCAGGTTCGCCAACTGCAGCCGGCTTTGCCATCAGCGATGACCACGGAAACGCGGCGGGCGAGAGTGGGAATTTCACAATACGGATGGATACCGGGGCTGGCGCATTCACGTTCAATTCCGAAGGCAATCATTGGGATGCGACAACGGACAATTTTCTAATGGTCCACACGTCCGGGCGAAACGTCGTAGCAGCAAACGCCATCCGGGTCAGTTTCACAGCAGGCAACATCGCTTCAGGTTCTTACGTCCTTCGCGGCAAGAGGAGCAGCTAATGCGCGTCGCTATTCTGGACGCCGCTGGCGTCATCACCCAGATCGAAGAAATCACCGAAAAGGGCATGGCGGAAGGCTATCGGCCTGAAGGTGAGTGGATCGAGGCCGGCGAGGATTGGGAAGCTGGTGGGGCGGTGACTGGCGGTGTTTATTCGCCTCCTGTGCCCGTCGTCGTCGTTCCTGACCGGGTAACCTCCCGGCAGTTCAAACTCCAGTTGCTGGCGCCCATTCTGCCAGCCCATCCAGACGGCATCATCGATGCTGTCGAAGCCTGGGTCGAAACGCAATCTCGCGCCGTCCGGATCGCCTATGCCAACTCGGGAACTTTCGCCCGCAATGAGCCGATGCTTCAGGCTGGGTTCAATGCCCTTGGGTTTACCCAGGAGCAGCTGGACGAATTCTACGTAAAGGCGGACAAGCTGTGATGTATCTCCGCTGGGCGCTCCTGGCGCCGATCTCGCTTGCCTTCAACCTGTTCGTCATCCTGACCTCCCCGATCTGGGCGCTGTGGGCTGCGGTGTTCAAGCTGCGGCAACTGCCGTGGATTTTCGCGCTAGTGCACACCCACGACGACGATGTGTACGGCTCCAACACCACGCATGAGCCGGTACCCTTTATGACCTTCGCGCGGTTCAAGCGGGCGGTCTGGTGGCTGGTTCGCAACCCCGGCTATGGCTTCGATGCCCATATTCTCGGCTTCGACCATTCGGGCATGGTGATCACCTGCGACAGCGGCCCAACGGCTGCGTTCGACCAAGCCCGCACGTCATCCCGCTTCATTGTCATGCGCGCGAAAAGCGGCAGGCGGTATTTCTGCTACCGGCGCGATCAAATGCTGTTCGGTAATCGCTGGTGCAAGATTTTCATTGGCTGGCACTACGAGGCCAAGGCCGCCAACCGTCACATGATCAAGGTGATGATCAATCCGTTCCGGACGCTCTCATGAGAGCCGCACTTCTCGCCCTGCTAGTTCTGGCCGGTTGCCAGACGGGCCATGAGGTCGATCCTGCCATCGAGCGCGAAGTGATCTGCAGCATGCTGACCTGCGGCCGCTAGGCCCGATTCCCCATCCACAAGAGGATTACCGTCATGACCACTGCAACCGCGTGGCCCACGCAGGCCGACGTGCGCAAATTCTATGGTGAACCGGGCAACCCTCAATGCACCGCTGGCATTGCTGAAATCCCATTTCCGATGCGCATCGCATGGGACACGAACTCGATCGTTCGTCGCTTCCGCTGCCATAGCAAGGTGAAAGGATCGATCGAGGCCATTTTCCGCAACACCCTGGCCCACTACGGCGAGGCCAAGATCAAGGCTCTCGGGCTCGACCTCTTTGGCGGTTGCTACAACCTTCGCCAGATGCGCGGCAGCAAGGCCTGGTCGACGCATTCGTGGGGCATTGCCGTCGACCTCGATCCCGCCCGGAACCAGCTGAAATGGGGCAAGGACCGGGCCGCTTTTGCCAAGCCCGATTACACCGCGTTTTGGAACATCGTGGAGGCCGAAGGTGCACTCTCGCTCGGTCGCGCCCGGAACTACGACTGGATGCACTTCCAGTTCGCGAGGCTCTGAGATGGCGAACCAGCGTCAATATGTGACCGGCTTCGGCTCGCAGTTCAGCAAGCCCTGGAATGCCCGCCGCAAGTCGGCCCTTGCCATTTTGGTCTGGGCCGGCGCGCTGATCACCTATCTTGCGATTTGGGGCAAGGCCGACAGCTTGCGCGAGGCCATCGCGACGTCGGTTGCGCTGCTCATGGCATCAACTGCCGGCTCATTCATCTTTGGGGCGGTCTGGGACGATGCCAGCGCACGGCGCGCCGAGGTCGACGCCATGGCAGTCAACGCTGGTATCTCGCCGACACAGCAGGCCGGCGCGACCATAGTCCAACAGAACAACCCGCCACCCGATCCAACACCGCCACCGGGGCAGATGGAATGACCGCGCTGCTTTCAATGCTGTGGCGGGTCCTTCGGATCTCGGTGCCAATCCCTCTCGCTCTGATCATCGCCGCCGGCCTCTGGGTCTACCTCGACAAGGCTTCAGCCGTTCGGGTGGCAGTCAACAAGGCCGTCACAGAGCTTGTTGCAGGCGCCGAGCTCGATGCGATGCAGGCTCAAATCATCGAGGAACGCCGACTGCGCGCCTTTGTCGAGGGCAAGGCCGCGTCGCTGGCCTATGCCAACAAGCGCTTCGAAGAAGCCCGCATCGCAGCAGCCGTCGAAAACGAGGATCTCGCCGATGAACTGGAACAACTCAAGGCGCGCGATGTGCCTGATGGCGTTGATCAGCTTCTCTTTGACCGGCTGCGCAACAAGTGAACGTGCACGGCTGGCTGATGCCAAGCGCGCTCAGGCAGTGGCCGAGGCAATGCGCGCCGCAATCACGGAAGCCGCCAAGGTTCCCGACAAGCCAGAGGATTGCCGCATTAGCGAACGTTCCGGCGTCAAGCTAGGCGACCGGCTCGATGTGGCCCTGCTGAAAACTGACCGCGCACTTGGCCGGGCAAATGCGCGGATCGATCGCTGTTGGGCTTGGGATCAAGACTACCGGAAAGGGCTGGGGAATTGAGCGAACGCAGCATGGACATGATGTTGGGGCGCATGGAGGGTCAGCTTGAAGCGATCCTTGATCGTATGGACCGCGCCGACGAAAGCAGGGCAGGCGTTCACCGTCGGCTCGAC
>NZ_JBFTPR010000046.1:0-6978 GCF_056398585.1 Aminobacter sp. 01T433 | reverse complement strand
GTCGAGCCGACGGTGAACGCCTGCCCTGCTTTCGTCGGCGCGGTCCATACGATCAAGGATCGCTTCAAGCTGACCCTCCATGCGCCCCAACATCATGTCCATGCTGCGTTCGCTCAATTCCCCAGCCCTTTCCGGTAGTCTTGATCCCAGGCCCAACAGCGATCGATCCGCGCATTTGCCCGGCCAAGTGCGCGGTCAGTTTTCAGCAGGGCCACATCGAGCCGGTCGCCTAGCTTGACGCCGGAGCGTTCGTTGATGCGGCAATCCTCTGGCTTGTCGGGGACCTTGGCGGCTTCCGTTATCGCGGCACGCGTTGCCTCGGCCGCTGCCTGAGCGCGCTTGGCGTCGGCCAGTCGCGCACGTTCACTTGTTGCGCAGCCCGTCAAAGAGAGGCTGATCAACGCCATCAGGCACATCACGCGCCTTGAGCTGTTCCAGTTCATCGGCGAGATCCTCGTTTTCAACGGCTGCTGCGATCCGGGCGTCCTCGAAGCGCTTGTTGGCATCGGCCAGCGACGCGGCCTTGCCCTCGATAAAGGCGCGCAGTCGGCGTTCCTCTATGACTTGAGCCTGGAGCGCGTCGAGCTCGGCACCTGCAACAAGCTCAGAGACGGCCTTGTTGACTGCCATCCGGACAGCTGATGCCTTGTCGAAGTAGACCCAGAGGCCGGCGGCGATGATCAGCGCGAGCGGAATGGGGATCATGATCGACAGCGCCCGCCAGGCGGCGAGCGCGATGGGTTTGAGTGCGAGCAACATCACGCCCCCTTGAGGCAGAGATCGCGCTCGATCTGCCGGCGCTTGGTCAGGCCCGGAAGCCGGATGCCGGCCGCCTTGTCCCACTTGCTCAGTTCGTTGCAGGCGCCGCGCAGATCACCGGCATTCAGTTTCCTTGCGAGCGTTGACTTGCAGAATGCACCGGTGCCGACGTTGTAGGTGAAGGACAGGAAAGCAGTGAACGAAGGATCCGGTAGCGGAACCTTCACGCACTTCATCATGCCGGTTTCGAACTCGACGAGGCGGCCCGCAAGCATCGCCTTGCACTCGGCGACGGTTGCCTTGTCACCCATCTGGACGCCTCGCGTCTCGCCGAAGCAGATCGTCGGGATGCCTATCGGGTCTTTGTAGGCGTAGGTGCGCAGGCCTTCGAACCCACCGACCATTGCAACGACTACGGCGGCAAGAGTGGTGTTCCGCTTAAGACGGCTCATTGGTCTCATCCTTGTTTTCGGGGCTCAGGTCGTTCTGGAGGATCACGCGGGCCAGAAGCGCGCCCGCGCCGACGAAACCGGATAGGGCGGCGAAGATGCCGGGAGGCACCGTGATGACGCCCTCAAGGAGAGGCAGCGCCGCTTCGACGCCGGACATCATCACAGCGATGACCAGGAGGCGGACAGACCACGCGTGGCGCAGCACAGCGCGCCAGTTCTCGACTAGCTTCATGGGAGTGACCTCAAATGGTTGGGAGGGTTAGCGGCCGCAGGTGACCATGCTGCACAGGACGTCACGCGGGATGCCGGGATCGTCGGTAGGTGCCGTCTCGCACCCCGTCAGGAGGACAATGAGGAGGACGAGCGCTCTTATTTCAAACATCAGTTCAGGGGCTACGAAACGTCGGGTTGAATATTTGGGGAGATTGGTGCAAATCGTTCAGAGGCACCGCAACGAGCGCCTAGATGATTTCAGAAGCACAGAACCCCAAGCCGTTCTTTCCCTACATTCACATCATCCGCGGCATCTCTGCAGTGATGGTAATGTGGAGCCATCTAGTTGGACTGTGGCTGTTTCAGACCGGCGGCTCATGGCTTCCGTGGTCACTCTTCTACGACTACGTAGTGAGGCCGTTCCATCTGCTCTATGGCGGCGGCCACCTCGGGGTGATCCTGTTCTTCCTGATCTCAGGCTATGTGATCAGTTATGTAGGGGAGAAGGAAACGCAACTTGAATTTCTCCTGAAGCGCGTCTTCCGAATCATGCCTCCACTGATTGTCGCGGTGTTCGCGCTGTATTGGGCTAACCGAATCCTGGCCGCGAATGGTTTGCCGCTGGTGTCCGGCACGAATGCGACAGACATCCGAAGCTACATCCTCACCAGCATGCTGCTCGACAAGATCGTCTATTCAACGAGTTATTCATTGAGCATCACGTGGACGCTAGTAGCTGAGCTCTTCTTCTACGGCATCACGCTCGTCGTGTTACCGAGCCTGAAAACATCCCCGACGAAAAGCACCGTGGCCATGCTGGCGATGTATGCCGTCGTTTCGGCCCTAAGCATTGCGGGAGCGTCTTATTTCAGTTTCGCGTTAGCGCATACGATCGTGGTGCCGATCTTCGTTATCGGCCGTCTCATCTATCTGCAAAGCAACAACCGGATATCCACGGAGCACCTTTGGCTTCTCGCCTGCGCTTCTGTGGTGATGTTTTTTGCCGTGCAGACGGCTCGTTATCCTGGCATCCTCTTCGAAGGGCCAATAATTACTGCGTTCACCTACCCGACAGCAGTCCTGATATTCCTGGGTATGAGAGCGATGAAAATCTCCCGAATCCCGAAGGTGCTGAAGTTCCTCGGTGATGTCAGCTACTCGGTCTACTTGCTGCATCTGCCAGTTGGGATGCTCGCGCTCACACTCCTGAATGACAGGATCGGCTATACCGCCGCCTTGGCGGTAGGAGTCACGGCTACCTTTGTGGCCGCGTGGGCCTCATACACGTTTGTGGAGCGTCCAAGCCAGTCGGCGGCTAGGAAGATCATCGCCGCATTCAAGCTAGGCGATGACACCGCCCGTCGCCACGCATCCGGCTACATCCCCCGGTAGGTCATTGGTCCCGATCTCCATGAACCCGTTCTTGTGGACGAGGTACTTTGCCCCGTGGATGGTGCCGTTGTAGGCGATGTTGCGGGCGACAATCCCAGCATCCGCAACGCCAGCCCAGCGAGTGAACCAAGGCGTGCCGATGACCGTAACCGTCAGATCGGTGGCAGTGATGTAGCCGCCAGAATAGCTGTGCCAATGGTTCAAGCCCCCGCCTGAAACCAGATAGCTATTCTTGATGAGCACCTGTCCGCCGTAGGAGGCGAGAATATGATCCCCGTCGCCCGCGCAAAACTCCATGCCTTCGCGCAGGTTGATCATGCCACCGAACATCGCCCAGACACAGTGACCGCCCGACCAAGCGGCAAGCTTCATGTTCTTCAGGTTCATTGTAAGGCCGGCGATGTTGTTTGCCATGGCTGGCTTGCCACCCGCTGCGATTGCCGCACCGCCGCCGTCGACGGTAATCTTGCTGCCACCAACGAGCGGTCTTTTAGCGTCGAGTGTGGCGGAGGACGTACTGTCGAGAATGAACGTCGCTGCAAAGCCCTTCATGTCGTAGTCGGTGGCAAGCTTGTCGTATTCTTCCTGAAGAGACCCACAGGAGGTAACGTGAACGGTTATGTCTTCAGTCAACCACTGCCTAAACATTCTGACCCCTTGTATCCACAAAACCGAGGCAGTCGAGAACGAACGAGCTAGCCGCACCAACCGTGTTGACCTGGGAGAAGTAAAGCTCGCCGGATATGTTGGTGATGAACTGGTCGAGGAGCGTGATCTGTGTCCCGGCAGCGTTGAGGAACGCCACGGGAATATTCGGCGATCCAACAGCGGCATCGCCAAGGGTAATAGTAACAGTGTTGCCTACCGCGACGCCAAGGGCGCAGCGCAGGATTGGCCGAGCAACAACGCCGGCAGGGGTGGCCATTTCAAGTAGAACGGAAGCCACCGCCACGGTGCTGTTTCGAATGTTCACGGGAGTATCGTACTTGAATACATTCCCGAGTTGCCTAAACGGTCGTATGGCCCCACCTGTTCGGATGATAGACCCGATGCGGCGAAATTCGGTGTAGTTGGCGGGCAGAAGCGGCAACGCCTGACAGGTATGGACGCCAGACTGCGGACCAGAAGTGTTGATCGCCGAGCCTCCGTTCGTCGCCGAGAACCTGAAGGAAGTCCCTGTCAGCCCAGTCGCGATGACATAATAAGTGGTGCCGGCAGATACGCCGGTTGGCAGCGCGCCGGTGGTCGAAAACTGGAACGTGCTCCCTGGAACCAGCGCGTGCCCACTGCTCCATGTCACCACACAAGGCGAGGCAATGGTCATCGTGACCGTTGTAGTCTCGTCATGAGACAACGAAGCGATGATGTCGGCTGCGCCCGTATCCGGCCGCATGATACGGTGGATGTGATAGGTGAAGTCTACCAAGGAACCATGGTCGAGCATGCCCTGGTTGTGCCCGGCCGCCCACGTCACATCTAGCTTTTTGGTGAGGTCCGCTGCTTGCTTCATCAGCAGCGGGGTCGCCGAAACACTGGCGACCTCGCCCGCGCGCACGACGATATCGTTCGTCGCGTCGAGGGTGTCGTTCTCGAGGTGATTGGCGCGGCCGCCGCCGCTCAGGTATCCCCGGATCGCTGGAATGGTCGACGGATTGACAAGGATCCAAGCCCCGGCGCCACTATTCGCGTCTTTGTCGTAACTCAGGATGTAGCGGTTGCCGTCGAGCATATCGCCGGCTGACAGCGCCACATCAGCACCGCCCACCATTTTTCGGATTGCCTTGAGCCCAAGCCCTGAGACCCCCAGCGTTGCCTGCCCGGTGTTGTTCCCAGTGGCCTCGAAGGTGGCAACGTCAAGGTCGAAATAGGCGGCAAGTGCAACTGCGGGGGTCAGCGTCAGCGCGTTCGCCGTACCGCCGGCGAGCGGATAGCTCAGACGCTCCGCAGCAAAGACGACCGATGCCCGGTTGTTGGCTGTATCGATCGACAGGACCGTGATCCAGTCGGTGCCGTCGTAGTATTTGAACAGATGGTTCGCCGCCGTGGTGTCGTCGAGCCAGAACATGCCGGCGACCTTGTAGGTCGGTGCCGTCGGGCCCTTGTGCGAGCTATGCAGCGCATCGCGCCAGCTATTGAGATCGTCCGCAAGGGCCGACCCGCTTTTGGATGTGGCCACGATTGAGCCGAAGTTGAACTGGGCCATTGAATGCGCCTCGTTTGGTGGGGTCTGATCTGAAGGGATTGCTAGGCTTGCTGGAGCCCGTAGCCCTTGGCCATGTAGTCGACGGTGCGCTCGACTGGCGTGCCGGCGGCGTTGAAGTACTGGATGTGAAAGCCAGCCGGCCCCTTGGCCGTAATCAGGCTGTAGTCGCCGGTTGCCATATTCTGGTCGGCAGTGCCGATGCCATGCAGCGCTTTGAAGGGCGGGTTGAACTCGATATCCAAGCCGCCAGTCGGCACCACGACATCGTCGCCAGCAATGACGCGGTCGGGCATGTCAATTTGGACGCTAAGCGCGTGGACGGCAGGCGTCGTCAGCCCGTAGGTCGCGCCCAGGTCATTTGTCGGACGGCCTTCCAGGATGATCCGAAACTCCAAGGCGCGCGCCGTGACATCGCTAACGACAAACGGCAACCAGTCGCCCCAGACGGCGAGAATTGGATCGACCATCGTCGTCCGGAACTCAAGCCGAACCTCCCAGTCATCGGCACCGGTGTCGTCAAGAACTGCAACATCCGCTAGCGACGTCCACAGTGACATCACCTGATAGGGGTTCTCGCCCCTGGCATCGAGCAGCGCCGTGATCCGCGAGGTGTAGGCGTCACCCAGATCGACACCATTGTCGAAATAATAAGTACCGGTGAGCGCCAAACCGGGGCTATTCCCATCGCCTTCTTGCAGCGAGATCACATCGCTAAGCGTCTCCCACGTCGACATCGTGTTGTTTTCCTGGAGGCGAAGAACGCCGCCATAGGATGTCACGCTGTCATGGACGCCAGGGTACGCTGGGCTTTCGGCCAGCACTTCGACGATGTTCTGCCCTGCAAGTGACGCAATGTTGGTTGCGACCAGAGCGGCATTCGCGCTCTTCAGCCCGGTCTGGAACACCGACTTGATCAGGTAGGTTCCGATCATCGTCGGCACCTGGATGCTGGTGCCCGAAACCGATGGGATCAACGTGGTTGCCGCATTCCAGCTTACGGTAACGTTGTCGATCGCAACGAAGCGGATTTCATAGGCCACGCCCGTTGCCTGGACCGCGTCCCAGCTAAGCGTGGACGTGTCGCCCAGCGTTGATATCTCGAACCGGGTCACGTCGGGCGGCGGGTGGTTGAGCATGTCCGCGGCATACGCTTCCGAGGTCAGCCAACTCGACACCGAATTGTCATCGAACCGACAACGGACACGGAACGTGTAGACGCCGGCCTGCAGCCCCCTGAGTTCGGCAGACGTCTGGGGCGAGATTGCTACCGGACCGGTCTGGAAAACTCCGGTGCCATCCCCTTCATTTCGGTATTCGACCTCGAAGAACTGGACTCGGCCTTGCCGCGGCACGCTCCAGCTCAGATACACGACGGAAAGGAAATCGCTCCCTTCCAGATAGATCCCTTGCGTCATCCGAATGTCGGTCGGCGGCAGCGAATACGGATCGACCGGCTTGGTGACGTTGCTCTCGAATGCGGGGATCACGCCGTTGTCGGCCAGATAGATATCCGGGGCATCGTCAACCAGCGTGATCCGGGCAACCAGATTGTCTTGCGGCTCGATGCCGAGCACGCGATAGACAGCGGACTCGCTCTGCCCCTCGCCGAAGGTGAACAGGTCGCCGATGGCGGGGAGTGACCCGGTGCCCGCCAGCACGAGCGTATCAGTTTCCTCCGTGACGGCGGCCGTCATCGACCGCAGCACGAAACTGCCGTCGCTCAACCTGAATCGGATCGAATAGAGCGTTCCGGCCACCATATTGACTGTCTCGTCGAGAACGACAGTCTGCGTTCCGGCGTTGACCGAAACGACGCGACCACTGGCGAGGCCGATGAGCATGACGTCATGGGCCACTCGGACGCGGTCGCCACGCGTGCAGACCAGGTTCTCGAAGTCGACGTTGATCGTGTAGGTTTCTGGCCTCAGCCTCAGTTGCGCGATGTGAAAACGCCCATGC
>NZ_JBFTPR010000045.1:0-8370 GCF_056398585.1 Aminobacter sp. 01T433 | reverse complement strand
CGGCGTGTCTGCCTCGAACTTCACGATCTCGGTGAATGGTGGGGCTGCGAGCGCGGTTAGCTTCGGCACGGCTATCGACACGGGCAAGGGCACGCTGACGATCAACGCCAATGGCAGCTGGAGCTTCGTTGCTGGGAAGGGTCTCGACAACGACGCGGCGCAGTCGATCAGCTTCACGCTGTCGGCGAAGGATGGCGACAACGACGTCTCTTCGGACAGCCAGACGATCTCGATCACGGACGGTGCTGTGCCGACCGGTGGTGGATCGGCCTCGCTTTCTGTGGACGACCAGGGGCTGACGGACGGCTCGACGCCGAACCCGTCGTTGCTGACCAGCAGCGGCACGCTGAGCTTCACGGCCGGTTCGGATGCGTTGACCAGCTTCAGCTTCGGCTCGACCTCGGGCCTGACGACCACGCTGACCTGGACGGCTTCGGCCGGCGGCACGGTGCTGACGGGCTCTGACGAGCGCGGCGCCGTGGTGCGGCTGACGCTGACGGCGCCGGCTGGCGGCATCGCGGCTGGTGCCGCGGGCAACGTGTCGGTGAAGGTCGATCTGCTTGACAACTACGACACCCATCCAGGTGCGGGCGATGTCGCGCTCGGTCTCGGCTCTGTGACGGTCGTCGCCGCCGATCATGATGGTGACGAGGTCACCGGCACGGTCACCGTCTCGATCTCTGATGACGTTCCGGCAGTCGATTTCGCCGGCGCGACGAGCGTCAACGAGAATGCCGTGGGTACAGTGGCTGGAACCTATCAGTTCCGACCCGGAGCTGACGGCACCCTCTCGGGCAATATCACCATCGCGATCGGGACCACCTTCATCGCCACCATCTCGGCCGCCGATCTCGCCAATGGCGAGACGATCAACACCCCGGCCGGACAGCTGGTGCTCACGGCTCCGGCCGCGAATGGCGGCGGAACCTGGACCTTCGATCCCGGCCCGGTATCGGCAACCACGACTTTGAACATTTCCGTTACTCTGACCGACAATGACAACGACGTCGCGACCGACACGCACTCCATCACAGTGAACAACGTCCAGGGACCGCTGGTCATCAGCGGTGCGGTGACCGGTGTCGTCGAAGAAGAACATGGCCTGCCCGGCGGCAACGAAGATCAGTCCGCCAATCCCGACAACGACGCCGACACGGCCGGCAATCCGAATGCCACCACCAACGTGGCGAGCGGCAGCTTCGGCGCTCTCGTCACGGGCGGCATCGACGGTGCGCTGACCTTCGCCTTCAAGACGTTTTCTAACGATCCGGCGGTGCAGACCGTTTCCAACGGCGCGCTGATGTCGGGTGGTAAGCCGGTGCTGTTTGCTATGGAAGGCGGCAACCTCATCGGTTACGTCAACAACAGTGGTGCGGGGTATCAGCCCGGTACGGACACCAAGGTCTTCACCGTGACGCTGGACCCGGCGACTGGCGTATACACCTTCACGCTCAATGCGGCTGTCGACCATCCGGTCAACTCGCCTGCAACGGAAGACAGTATTGCCATCAACCTCAACGGCTATGTCACGGTCACGGATAGCGGCGGGCCCTCGCCGGCTGACACCGCCGTGCCGCTCAATGCCTCGATCACCGTGATCGACGACACGCCCATTGCCAATCCCGATACTGCCACGCTCAACATCGTGGTCGACGATCTCGCTGTCGGCGAGATTATTGCCCAGTGGACCAATATCGACATGGAGGATGGCGGCAGTGCAGTGTCCTTCGACCGCGATGGCGATGGCAAGACGGACGAAATCCGTTGGCCGAGCGCTTCGGGGTCGGGTTACGGCTTCGTCGACAATCCGGCTCTATCCACCGTGCCGGTAACGACGAACGAGACGTTCAATCTCGGCACTTTTACGCACTACAACTTCCCGGTGAATGGCGATACCTTGGACAAGGTGACGCTGTCGGTGACCTTCACCGCAATCATCAACGGCGAGGAAGTGCAGGTCGGTCCGATCCTGGTCAACTTCGATCACACCGAAACGGATAACAACGGCACTGCTGAACAAAATCGCGATATCATCTCGATTTCCACGCAGACGGCGACAGTCAACATTGCAGGGCAGAACTACACGCTCGACGTGCTCGGTTTCGTCAACACTGGCGGTCAACCCGTCACAACCGTGTATACGAACGAAAGCGCTACCAACAGTTACCAGCTAGCTGTGCGCCTCGTCTCGTCCGACACCACCGGCATTACCAAGACTGGCAATGTGATCAGCAGCTCCGACTCTTCAGGCGCCGACCAACCGCTACAGGTGACCGCGATAAAGGGCGCGACGACCGACATCACGGCCGACAACTCGGGCAACTTCCAGGTAAATGGCGCCTACGGCACGCTGGTCATCAACAAGGACGGCACCTACACCTACACGCTGACGGCTGATGCCAGCGACATTACGGGCACCACCGATACTTTCACCTACACGGTCAAGGACGCCGACGGCGACCCGGCGAACGCGACGCTGACGATCAATCTCAACAAGGTCGACAGCAGCGCGAACCCGCTGCATGGCGACCGCGTCCTGACCAATGTCACAGGCAACAATATCGTCATTTCTGAAGCAGCGTTGCTCGCCAACGATGATTTGAATTCGACGATCTTGGGCGTGTCGAATGCTGTTGACGGCACAGTCTCGCGCAGTGGCGGGAACGTAACATTCGTCGATACCGACGGTGATGGCGGTTCGTTCACCTACAATGGCCTGAACGGTGGGACCTCGGACAACGCCTTGGTGACCATCGGGCGTCAAACCGGTTCGACGCTGACCGGCACCTCTGGTAGCGAAATCCTGATCGGCAGCGCTTCGGCCGACACGATCAATGGTGGAGCAGGTGTCGACACCATCCTGGGCGGCGCTGGCAACGACACGATCATCGCCGATCAGGCAGATCGGTTGATCGATGGTGGCGGAGGCACCGACGCGCTCAATGTCGGCGCCAACTTCACCAGTGCCAGCGATGCGCAGATTGCCAATATCGAGAACGTGACGCTGACCGCGGCGGCGACGCTGAACCTGTCCAACCAGACGGAAGGTTTCACGATCACCGGCTCGTCGGGTGCGGACTCGATCACCGGCGGTTTGGGCAACGACATCATCAATGCCTCTCAGAACGATACGTTGATCGATGGCGGCGGCGGAACCGACACCCTGAATGTGGGTGCCAATTTCACCAGCACTGGCAATGCTCAGATCGCCAATATCGAGAACGTGGTGCTGACCTCTGGTGTGACGCTGAACCTCTCGAACCAGGTGGAGGGTTTCTCGATCACAGGTTCGTCTAGTGCGGACACCATTACCGGCGGTTCGGGCGCGGACTCGATTTCAGCTGGTGGCGGCAACGACACCATCAATGCCGCTCAAAACGATACGTTGATCGATGGCGGCTCGGGTACGGATACGCTCAATGTCGGGGCCAACTTCGCCAGCACCGGCGATGCGCAGATCGTCGGGATCGAGCAGGTCACGCTGACCTCGGCCGCGACCTTGGATCTCTCCAATCAGTCGGAAGGGTTCAAGATCATTGGATCGTCGAGCGCCGATACTATTATCGGCGGGGCTGGCGCTGACATTATCAACGGAGGTGGTGGCAACGATACGCTGACCGGTGGTGGCGGGGCAGATAAGTTCTACTTGGCGACGAATACCGGAACGGATGTTATCAAGGATTTTGACGGCCATACAGTCAGTGGCACCGACAAGATTGGCTTCCTCGACACCGGGTCGAACGGTAGCGGCAGCGTTAATTTCTCCGTGAGCGGCAGCGCTACCGGCACTGCGCTGTCTTCTGGAGATGTCGTGACCCGCACGAGCATAGAAAACATCGACAGCAATGATGATCAAAAGGTTATCTTGATCAGCAGTGCTCAGACGACCGCGCAAATTACCGGCAATTCAAGCGACGACAACAATACGCGGAATTCCTATGTGGTCGTCTTCAATTCAACCACTGGCAAAGGCGAAATCTGGTTCGATACAGATTGGGACGACACTAGCAACCGGGTTCAGGTGGCCACGCTTGACAATATCACTTCGGCTGCTCAGGTGGCGGCGCTCACCGCTGCTGACTTCGTAGCCTATAACTCCGCCGTCGATCCGATCATGCTCGACCTGGACCACAACGGCTACAGCTTCTCCGACGTGGCCGGCGGCATTCGCTTCGACATCAACGCGGATGGTCATGCAGACCAGGTCGCCTGGAACACCAGCGGCGACGGCATCCTGGCCTATGATGTCAACGGCGACGGCAAGATCGAGAGTGGAGCAGAGATCTTCACGCCGAACTTCGCTGGTGGCAATTTCGCCAGCGGTGCGGAGGCGCTTGCTTCGCTCGACAGCAACGGCGATGGCATCATCGATGCCAACGACGAGGCCTTCGGCAAGCTGATGATCTGGCAGGACGCCAATAGCGACGGCGTCGGCGAGGTTGGCGAACTGACACATCTCAGCGACCATGGCATCACCGGCCTCGGCACATCGACGACACCATCGAACGATGTCATCGACGGCCAGATCGTGGCTGGCGAGGGCACTGTCCACTATGCGGATGGCTCGTCGGGCACCTATGTCGAGATGATGCTCGATGCGGTGCTCGGAGCTCCGGAAGCCGCGCAGCCGACCGGTGAAACCTTCGTCATCGATGGCTTGAATGTCGCCGACATCATTACGGACTACGACGGCGGCAAGGGCGACCAGCTCGATCTCAGCGCGCTGCTGAACGGCCTCGCTCCAGACACTGATCTGGCGGTGCAGGGCTACGTCAGCATTGTCCAGAACGGCGCCAATGCAGAAGTAAATGTCGATGTCGATGGTGGCGGAGACAGCTTCCAGACCGTCGCCGTGCTCGAAAACTTCACGGCGGTCAACGAAGCGGTAAAGGTGCTGTTCGAAGATAATTCGGGCACCAAGCACTCGGATAATATATGAGTGCTGAAACAAGGCGTTTGGTTCAGGGCCGACAGGATTCTCGATGACGGATGACAAGCCGGATGCAACGAACGAAGGGGCTGGCGCTTTGGCGCTGGCCCCTACCGTTGATGTGGGCTCGTGGGGTTTGGAACCCGAGTTCGACTTGCCCACACTCGCACCAACTCCGGTGCCGTTGGCCGACGCCGTAGTGCTAGGCGAAATCCTGGCCGATTCGCTTTTCGGCGAGGTCATCGAGTTGTCCGACCTGATACCGCAGTTGCTGGCTCCGGGGAGTGAAGCGGCGGCCGATGCTTCCGCGATCGTAACGATGGCTGATCTCACCACCCACGACGCCGGGGCGGACGTCTTGGCTGTCACGGCGCCGTTCAACATCTTCTTCGAAGAGGATGGATCGTCGGGGCAGGGTACGCTTTGAGTTTTGGAATGCGCCCGGGTTTCCGGGTGGACGTGAATGGGTGGCAGCCGACACCGCGTCGATGCCGGGGCAGGAGAGGAACTTCGAATGGCTTTCAACTGGAAGAAGCGGTCGGCGCTGGCCGGCCTTTGCGTATTCGCCTTCACTGGCCAGGTGGTGGCGGCCGACTTGATCGATATGCCGACCGCCAGCTATTGCCGAGTGGCGAGCACGTCGGATCTGGCGCTGAATGAGAACCTCGGCGAGGTCAGGACCGAAGTCGTAAGGCTGATGGACGAGTCTGTTGCTGCCGCCAACAGCTCGCAGTGGATCGACTCGAGGCGTCCGGTGTTCGTCTGGGCTTCGGAGGCGAAAGTCGCCTGCGGCATCGCCTATGGCTACCTCAGGACCAATTATCGCGACCAGGACTCCATCAACAAATGCGAGTGCTTCCATAGCCGCATGGTCGAATACATGAACTAGCCAGGTCGCGGGCCGCCGTTTGGCGTGGCCCGCGCATCAGCGAAGCCGCTCGCACGTCGAAAAAACAGTGTCCCACCTCCGGCCTGTTCGGTGACCACGCGTCTGCCACTGTGCTGCGGACGCAACATATTGGTAACTTTCGCGCCAGCTGTTCGGCATGCCGTTTTTGTGCCGCGGTCGCGTGACCATTGTCGCGGTGATGGTCGGCGCGCGGGTTTGAAGTTTGGGGCATTTTATGCGCGTTCAATCGGCGGCGCAGTGCTCTAACGGAGGATTGATGAGGGTAATTGGACAGCGCTTCTTGCGGCATGCCGCATTGTTGGCTGCCGTGTTGGCGCTGCCGCTTGGTCTGGCCGCTTGTCAGTCCGGCACCGAAGGCAACGACGTGCTTGGCACTGCAGCCGAGAGCGCAACGGCATCTTCTGGAACAGCTCAGGCGAAATCGGGACCGACAAGATCAGGCGAAACGCTTGGCAAGGGGCCGGTGAAAGTCGCGATGCTGCTGCCCTTGTCGGCGGGCGGGTCAGCGGGCGACCGTGGCCGCAAGATGCGTGATGCAGCGGCGCTTGCCATGACCGACATGGGCGACAACCTGCTGACATTGACGGTCGAAGATACCGGTGGCGACGAAGGTCGCGCGCGCACCCTGACCACAGGCGCGCTGGCTTCGGGCGCGAAGCTCGTCATCGGCCCGTCCGAGCCCGGCGCGGTGCGCCAACTCGCGGCGATCTCGGGCTCCAACCGGCCGTTGGTTCTGGCGCTGGCCGACAATTATGCCGGCGCACCGGGCGTCTATTCGGTCAGGCTCAACGAGGCTGACAGCGCGGCGGCGGGAGCTGCGGCCATCGCCGCCAAGGGCGCGCGCAAGTTCGTGCTGTTCACAGCCGAAGGCGAGGCCGGCAAGACGATTGAAAAACGTGTCGCCAACAGCCTCAGCATCTATGGCGCGACGCTTGCGGTGGCGGTGCCATTTGGCCCATCCACTGGCGGGTCCGACAAGGCCGTGGCCGACATGACGGCACTGGTCAGCGACCCGCAAGCGATCGTGATTGCCAGCGGCAGCGCCAACCCGGCACCTTTGGTTGCGGCGCTGAAGGCCAAGGGGCTGCTCGGCAAGAACATCACCCTGGTCGGGTCAAATCGCTGGCTCGAGCATGGCATCGACGATCCCACGATGCAGGGGGCCTACATCGCCACGCTCGACAGTGCCGAGATCGGGCCCATCGCTGATCGCTTCCGCAAGACCTACAACTACGAGCCCGACGTCAATGTCGCCTATGGCTATGATATGGTCGCCCTTGCGGCCGGCATCGCCAGCGCGCTCGGCCCAAAAGGCTTCACCAAGAAGGTGATCGAGAGCCCGACGGGCTTTCGCGGTTCGACGGGCATTTTCCGTTTCCGCGAGGACGGTGCCGGCGAGCGCGCCATGCCCTTCTTTCGTATCGACAAAGGCCTGCTCAAGCAGGTCGAGAAGTCGACCTCGGGATTTTGAAGCCTGGCATGTCGCACTTGAAAATAGAATGTACCACGGCCAGTCGGTGAATTCGGTGCCGCGATCAAAGGTGATCGAACGGCGTGCGGCATGGGGAAGGGCGCTCAAGGTCTCGATCAGCCGGTCCATGATCGGCTTCGATTGCCGGTCGTTGTTGCGCAGGAACACCGCAAAGCGGCTGACCCGTTCAACCAATGATGTGACGTTGGCCTTGCCGAACTTCTTGCGGAATTGGATCAGGTCGCATTCCCAGTGACCAAGCTGCTTTCGCTCTCTGACGATGTCGGGGCGGTGCAGAATGCTGAGTTCTGGGCCGAATCTTCGGCCATGACGCCGCCGGGCATGGCGTGGCCGGCGGCGCGCCCGACGCTCGGGCAGATAATGCCACAGCTTCATCTCTTGGCCGTCGCTCGAATAGGCAAAGCGGTAGATCGTCTCGTGACAGACCCGCGTCGAACTTCTCTCGAGCTGCAGCCGGCCGGCGATCTGCTCTGGCGACCAGCCAAGTTTGATCCGCTCGATGATGGCCAATCGCAGGCGCGGAAACCGCACCAGCTTGCGATATCGGCTGCGGCGCTCTTTGGCCATACTGTCGGCCGTGACACAGAAATAGCCGGTCAGATCCGCCATCTCCGCGTCCTCGAAGATGTTCCGGCGCAACTCGCGGAAAATCGTCGAACGATGCCGGCCGAGCTTCTCGGCGATCACATCGACACTGACCCCAGCCTGACGCCAGCGGGCGATCTTGCGCCGCTCATCGAGATCAATCTGCGAGTAGGTGCGTTTCATCTGCGCTTCCTTGCTTACGATAACCCATTGGTATCGCTGCAAAGTCGCACTTCAAGGTAGAACCCACCCAGCTACACGCTATGTGGCGGCAAGGTTGGAATGTCCGCTCGGACGCAAAGTAGAAATGTCACTTTCTGCCAAAGCGCACGACAATCAGCCCCGTTCTGACCGGCTGGTTGGGGTTGCAAGGGCAGAGCGGGGCGGGTGGATGATCCACCCATCGGCTTTAGCTTTGAGATTGTTGGGTCAGCCAATCATTCCGCGGCATCG
>NZ_JBFTPR010000044.1:0-9092 GCF_056398585.1 Aminobacter sp. 01T433 | reverse complement strand
GTTCGGGAAGCGGGGCGCGAGGCCGTGCCTTCCTAGTTTATGTATGTGGCGCGACGTTCGCGCCCCGCTCGGTGTTCTTGCCCCGCTCAGTCGCCTCGGCTTTCACCGCCAGCCGCCGCAAGGCCCGGGCTTGGGGGCTCATCACCCAGTGGGAGAACCGACCTCCCACCAGCCCGGCACCGGCGCTTCCCCCCGAGCCCGGTGCGCACCGGGGTCCCGTGGAAGATCGCGAGGATGATGATACGGCAGGTTTTCAGGGCGTGGAAAAACCGGCGCGGCTATCCACGGTGATTGCTGACAGATGGTGACAGAGAATGATCTTGCGGACCTCTGCTCTGATCAATTGTCCCCGAGAGATTTAGCCGGAACATAAATGTCCTTAACAACTCCCTTGGCCACCAACTCTTCGTCAACCTCAAACATACTTTCTTCGTCCACGCAGCCCCACATACGTTGAAACGGATAAAGCATCCAAATGGTCGGGCTCGCGGCGAAGTTGGTGGCCCCAAGTTTCTTAACCTTGTGCTTTTTTTGCTTCTTTCGTGTGATGCTCGCCATTAGAGAATAACTCTCGCATTTGCGGTTCGTTCCGACGAGCGAAAGAGCCTCGCTGCGGTTGGGTGAGTCAGCAGCGAATCCAGTTGGCGTTTCATCCGGCTTCGCGGTCCAAACCTCCGCCACCATCAAAAATCCATCTGCACCCTCTATTCGGGCAAGGTGGGCCAAGTCACGCATAAGGACGTAGCGTGTCGCTCTGTCGGGATGCTCCGTGGCGACTATCTGAACAGGGACCGTGCCTTTGAATAGAAATGCGAAACCCTTGTGGTAGCCATCGGTTACCATTAGATACCGCGCCATCGCGAAGTGAGCCTCGCACAACTCTTTAAACGAAGCAGCTTCATTAATTTTACGCCACCTCCCTCGCTGATCCCCGTATCGTTTTTTCAGGAGCTTTTTGTCGATATCAAGCTTCTTTGCCAGAAGTCGGTAACCAGTCGTCGAACCGTCTCTCATGGAGACGTAAACTGCCCGATCCATGGCAAGCTCTTGCATTGTGTTCGGGGGGCTGCTTATCCACTTTGGTGGCTCGAACCCAAGATGGGAGCAGAAATCCGCAACGGTTGCCGCAAGTTGACTGTAAACATGCGCCAGGGCTTCAAGAACCTCGCGATCTGGCAACTCCTCGTCAATCCATCTGCGCTCGATCAAAAGCGTGCCGTTTTCCACTAAATGGGGGATTTTCCTCAGCCTCTCGAGGATGGCTCGATAGAATTGTTGCGGTGTAACAAAGAGCGCTTGCGGAACCCATTCGCTGACCGGACCTTCGTAATACGAAGCAATGATTTCGCCCTTTACCTGACTGAGGGCTCTAAGGTCTCCTTCTTTTTCGATCGAGTTGCGAGCCTCCATCGCCCACTTCATGACCGGGTCAGCCTTTAGTCGCTCTTGGTGAGGGGAATACCATTGGTCGAAGTCCTCGATCACCCCCTTTTGTTTCTGGAGAACGAAGGTAACGGTACGACTAACGGTGATGCAGCCCTGAAGGTGTAGGAGGAACCGGCTTGGGTCGAAGTACTCCTTAGCGGCATCCTCCCAGAGCGCTCGCATTTGTCCAAGTCGATTTACAACAGCAGAAACGGCATCGCGGTGCGCCATGCTTTCCCCACAACCTTTCTACCAATAAATTAAAATGAATTGCGGCTCAGTAACCTGCTGGGATCACAGGGGCATCGGCCGAGTGCGGTCCAGGCACATGTCCTGATGGAACTACCGCGGAAGCGCCTAGGACATGCTTTTCCTGGTCATCGAAGAATATGTGTGCACCGAAGGCCTTAAGAACTGGGGCCTTATCACGAATCCCCACAAAGTGAGCTTCGTCGGCTGGAGTACCCCAAGTTCTGAGCGTGTGAACAACACGGGCGTGAGCAGGTGCGTTTCGTGCCGTAACAATGGCGATGCGGACTCTACTAAAGCCATCATCATTCATATAAATATTCCGTAGTATCGACAGCTTCTTCAGGAAATTGCCGAAGGGACCGCCTGCCATCGGCTTGGTCGCATTCTCGCATTCGTGTTGTAGGAATGCTTGCAGCCCATGTTGCTTGTAGATTTCATCGGACTCCGGGCTAAAGACGACGGCGTCACCGTCCAAAGCTATCCGAACTTCATCCTCAATCGTTTCTAGACGGCCTTGCGGTGGAATGCCGAGCCTTGCGGCAGCAGTTCCCGCCGATACCGCCGCCTGGACGTCGGAGCCTTCATTCGAGAGGAACAGGTCCACATCCCATGCTGAGATGAATGGGCCGAGTGAACGGCCACCAGTGAAGCTACCCGTCTTTATTGCTAGCCCATATTTTTCGATGGAGTTGAACGCGCGGAGAGAGAGATCAGGTGAGTTCCGAGACAGCACAGCCACCTCGACGTATGGCTTCTCGTCGCGTTCGTTGAGCCCTAGCAGCCGCTCCACGACCTCAAAGCCCGATCCCTTTTCGATTAGGGTATTCTCTCGCTGGCGCTGCAGATCCGAGTAAGCATGCACGCCCTCATTTATGAAGACTGCATGCTCTTCCTCGAGGTCGAAAAGTGCCCGCGTCGAGATACCGATCCGGAGTGGCCTCGCTCGTAGTTCGATTGCATGCTCATTCATCTTTGGAATCGCGCTCAATTTACTCAGCATAACGGTAAGATGAACTCGCGACGTTTCCTAGCCGGCAAATTTGTATGCTTGGCGTATCCGCCTCCACTTGCGTTGGGGCGAGGAAGAACGGAAACCTCGCGATCCTTCGCACCCCCCTCTGCCCTGCCGGGCATCTCCCCCACAAGGAGGGAGATCAGCAGCTTCGGCGTCGCGCCAACTCTGCACAATTCGAACAAGCGCCAACCTCCCGTCATCCCGGAAGGTGAGCGAAGCGATGCCTATCCGGGATCCATTGACTGGCGCGGCCGGGGTCTGGGTTCGCAAAGCACTAATGAAGCGCGCCAAGGCGAGGACCCGGCCGCTCCAGACGATCTTCTGACCAATGGATCCCGGATAACCTGCGCTTCGCTCCGGTTTCCGGGATGACGCGCGTTGGTGGCGCGCGCCCTCTCTGAGGGCGGAAGCCTCGCTATCCTTCGCGCCCCCCTCTGCCCTGCCGGGCATCTCCCCCTCAGGTGGGGAGATCAGCAGCTTTGGCGTCGCGCCCAACCGTCTCTTGAGGTGAGGAGAGCGGCAACGATGCGATCCTTCCCACCCCCCTCTGTCCTGCCGGCGTTCGTCGTTCGAAAAGCCAAGCAATTGGCTTTTCGTTGCCTGCGGCAACCACTCCTCACCCCACCACAAGGGGGAGATCAGCGGTTGCTACGTCTCCGCTTCTCAAGTCCCAGCGTTATACGCCGCAATCGCCGCCATGTTGACGATGTCGGAGTCCTTGGCGTTGAGGGAGACGATCTGGACCGGCTTGTTGAGGCCGACCAGAAGCGGGCCGATGACGGTGGAGCCGCCGAGTTCCTGCAGCATCTTGGTCGAGATCGCGGCGGAGTGGAACGCCGGCATGACGAGCACGTTGGCGGCACCCGAGAGACGGCAGAAGGGGTATTGCTGCTGCATCAGGCGGTGGTTGAGGGCGACGTCGGCGGCCATTTCGCCGTCATATTCGAAATCGACGCGGCGCTTGTCGAGGATCTTGACCGCTTCCTGGACACGCTCGGAACGCTCGCCGGGCGGGTTGCCGAAGGTCGAGTAGGCAAGCAAGGCGACGCGGGGCTCGTAGCCCATCTTGCGGGCAAAGTGGGCGGCTTCCTCGGCGATGTCGGCGATCTGCTCGGCGTTCGGCATGTCGTGGACGGCGGTGTCGGCGACGATGACGGTGCGGCCGCGCGCGAGCACGATCGACACGCCGATGACGCGGTGGCCGGGCTTTTCGTCGATGACGCGGCGGACGTCTTCGAGCACGGTCGAGTAGTTGCGGGTGACGCCCGTCACCACGCCGTCGGCATCGCCAAGGGCGACCATGCAGGCGGCGAAGTGGTTGCGGTCGTTGTTGATCAGGCGCTGGCAGTCGCGCAGCAGATAGCCCTTGCGCTGCATGCGCTCGTAGAGGAAGTCGGCATAGATGGCGTTGCGGCGCGACAGGCGCGCATTGATGATCTCAAGGCCCAGCTTGTTGAGATCGATACCGGCGTGGCGGGCGTTTTCCTTGATGACGTCGTCGCGGCCGAGAAGAATGGCGGTGCCGAGCTTCTGGTTCACGTAGGAGACGGCGGCGCGCATGACCTGCTCCTCCTCGCCCTCGGCGAAGACGATGCGCTTGGGCTGGCGCCGGACGCGGTCGTAGATGCGCTGGAGCGTGGAGGCGATGGGGTCGCGGCGGGCGGAGAGTTCGTTGGCGTATTTGTCGAGGTCGAGGATCGGCCGGCCGGCGACGCCCGATTCCATGGCGGCCTTTGCGACCGCGATCGGGATCGCCGAGATCAGGCGCGGGTCGAACGGCACCGGGATGATGTAGTTGGGGCCGAATTTCGGCCGGTTGCCCTGATAGGCCGCAGCGACGTCGTCGGGCACGTCCTGGCGGGCGAGATCGGCGAGCGCGTTGGCGGCGGCGACCTTCATGGCGTCATTGATGGTTGTCGCCCTGACATCGAGCGCGCCGCGGAAGATGTAGGGGAAGCCGAGCACGTTGTTGACCTGGTTCGGATAGTCCGAACGGCCAGTCGCCATGATGGCGTCGGTGCGGATCTCGGCGACTTCTTCGGGCGTGATCTCCGGGTCGGGATTGGCCATGGCGAAGATGATCGGGTTCTTGGCCATGGACTGGACCATGGCAGGCGTCAGCGCGCCCTTGGCGGAGAGGCCAAAGACGATGTCGGCGCCGTCCATGGCGTCGGCAAGCGTGCGCGCCTCGGTCTTGACCGCATGCGCCGACTTCCACTGGTTCATGCCTTCGGTGCGGCCCTGGTAGACCACGCCCTTGGTGTCGCACAAGATGACGTTGTCAGGGGTGAAGCCCATCGACTTGATGAGCTCGATGCAGGCGATGCCGGCGGAACCAGCGCCATTGCAAACGAGCTTCGACGTCTTCATGTCGCGGCCGGTGATGGCAAGCGCGTTGATGAGGCCGGCGGCCGCGATGATGGCGGTGCCGTGCTGGTCGTCGTGGAAGACGGGGATGTCCATCAGCTCGCGCAGGCGCTGCTCGATGATGAAGCACTCGGGCGCCTTGATGTCTTCGAGGTTGATGCCGCCGAAGGAGGGTCCGAGGAAACGCACGCAGTTGATGAATTCCTCGGCGTCTTCGGTGTCGACCTCGAGGTCGATGGAATCGACGTCAGCGAAGCGCTTGAACAGCACCGCCTTGCCTTCCATGACGGGCTTGGAAGCAAGCGCACCGAGATTGCCGAGGCCCAGGATCGCGGTGCCGTTGGAGATGACGGCGACCATGTTGCCCCTGGCGGTGTAGTCGTAGGCGCGGGAGGGGTCTTCGGCGATGGCCTTCACCGGAACCGCGACACCTGGCGAATAAGCAAGCGACAGGTCGCGCTGGGTCGCCATCGGCTTGGTCGGCACGATTTCCAGCTTGCCGGGACGGCCCATGGCGTGGAATTCGAGCGCCTCCTCAGATGAAACGGAGGGGCCAGAATTGTCGGTTTTCTTGTTCGAGGCCATGGTGCGAAGCGATCCTACCCTTGAAATATTCTTTTTGTGGAGCGTTTTGGATTAAGGCTACACATCGGCGCTGTAAACCGCCAAGCAGAGCGGTGGATTTCCTTTTTTGAAAGCTCAGGCGTGAACGATCGACCGACGATATCAGCGGAAACGCCGGCGGAGGCCCAGGTGCACGCCGCGCCGACGCCGATGATGGAGCAGTATATCGAGATCAAGGCGGCGAATCCGGATTCGCTGCTGTTTTACCGCATGGGCGATTTCTACGAGCTGTTCTTCGACGACGCGGAGAAGGCATCGCGTGCGCTCGGCATCGTGCTCACCAAGCGCGGCAAGCATCAGGGCCAGGACATCCCGATGTGCGGGGTGCCGATCCATGCGGCCGACGACTATCTGCAAAAGCTGATCGGCCAGGGTTTCCGCGTTGCTGTGTGCGAGCAGATCGAGGACCCGGCGGAAGCCAAGAAGCGCGGCTCGAAATCGGTGGTCAAGCGCGACGTAGTCCGCCTGGTGACGCCGGGTACGATCACCGAAGACAAGCTCTTGGCGCCGCAGGAGTCGAGCTTCCTGATGGCGCTGGGGCGGGTCAAGGGTGCGGGCGAAGCACAGCTTGCGCTCGCCTGGATCGAGATCTCGACGGGTGTGTTTCGCGTTTCGGAGACGACGCCGGAAAGGCTCGCCGCCGACATCTTCCGCATCGACCCGCGCGAGCTGATCGTCGCCGAACCTGCCTTCCATGACGAGGACCTCAAGCCGACGTTCGACCTGATCGGCCGCATCGTCAACCCGCAGCCGCCTTCGCTGTTCGATTCAACATCGGCGCCGGGACGCATCGCGCGTTTCTACGAGGTGGCGACGCCCGACAGTTTTGGCGCGTTCAGCCGTGCTGAACTGTCGGCGATCTCGGGCGCGATCGCTTACGTCGAAAAGACCCAGAAGGCCGAGCGTCCGCCGCTGTCGCATCCCGAGCGCGAGCAGGAAGGCTCGACGCTGTTCATCGATCCGGCGACACGCGCCAATCTCGAACTTTTGCGCACGCTTTCGGGCGGCCGCGACGGCTCGCTGTTTCGGGCAGTCGACCGCTCGGTGACCGGCGGCGGCGCGCGGCTGCTCGCCGACCGGCTGATGTCGCCGCTGACCGATCCGGACGCGATTACCGGCAGGCTCGACGCGGTGTCGTTTTTCCTTGCGGAGACCAGGCTGACCGAGGCGCTGCGCTTGAGCCTCAAGGGCGTCGCCGACATGCCACGCGCGCTGTCGCGCCTGGCGCTCAATCGTGGCGGCCCGCGCGATCTCGGCGCGCTGCGCTCGGGCTTTGCCGCCGCCCGCACCATTGCCGGGCTGTTTGGGACAGCACCGCTGCCTGAGGAGCTGCAAGAGGCGATGGCTGCGATTGCGGCGCTGCCAACGGACTTTGCCGAGCACATCGACGCGGCGCTGGGCGACGAGCTGCCGCTGCTCAAGCGCGACGGCGGTTTTGTCCGCGCGAGCTACCATGGCGAGCTCGATGAAATGCGAGCGCTGCGCGACCAGTCGCGCCGCGTGATCGCCGGCATGGAACGCGACCTGATCGAGGAAACGGGCATCCGCTCGCTCAAGATCCGCCACAACAACGTGCTTGGCTACTACATCGAGGTGACGGCCAACAATCACACAGCGCTGAACGGCACTGACGAGGCCAAGGCGCGCTTCATCCACCGCCAGACAATGGCCAGCGCGATGCGCTTCACCACCACCGAACTTGCAGGCCTCGAGACCAAGATCGCCAACGCCGCCGACCGGGCGCTGACCATCGAACTCGCCGCCTTCGACCAGCTTGTGGCGGAGGCTGTGTCCCATGCGGACGCGATCCGTGCCGGCGCCAATGCGCTGTCGGTGCTCGACGTTTCGGCCGCCCTCGCCGTGCTTGCCGCAGGCGAAGGCTGGTGCCGGCCGCAGGTCGATCTCAGCCTTGCATTCGAGGTCATGGGCGGGCGCCACCCCGTCGTCGAGCAGTCACTCAGGCGAACGGCATCTGCGCCCTTCGTTGCCAATGACTGCGACCTGTCGCCGGCCGAGAATGGCCGCAACGGTGCGATCTGGCTGCTCACCGGCCCGAACATGGGCGGTAAGTCGACCTTCCTGCGCCAGAACGCGCTGATCGCCATCCTCGCCCAGATGGGTTCGTTTGTCCCTGCCGAGAGTGCGCATGTCGGCGTTGTCGACAGGCTGTTTTCGCGTGTCGGCGCCTCGGATGATCTCGCGCGCGGGCGCTCGACCTTCATGGTCGAGATGGTCGAGACCGCAGCCATCCTCAACCAGGCGAGCGAGCGGTCGCTCGTCATCCTCGACGAGATCGGACGCGGCACGGCGACCTTCGATGGCCTGTCGATCGCCTGGGCGGCGGTCGAATATCTGCATGAGAAGAACCGCTGCCGCGCAGTTTTCGCCACGCACTTCCATGAGCTGACGGCCCTTTCGGGCAAGCTCGAACGCCTGCACAATGTGACGATGCGGGTCAAGGAATGGGAAGGCGAAGTGGTGTTCCTCCACGAGGTCGGCAAGGGTGCGGCCGACCGCTCCTATGGCGTCCAGGTGGCCCGCCTCGCCGGCCTGCCGGACGCGGTCGTGGCGCGTGCCAAGGAAGTGCTGCACCAGCTTGAAGAGGGCGAAACCTCAGGGAAAGCCAACCGGCTTGTCGACGATTTGCCGCTGTTTTCGGTTGCCGTGAAGCGCGAGGCGGCAAAGCCCGTCGCCAACGACGCGCTGACCAAGGCGCTCGAAGGGCTAAGCCCCGACGAGATGACGCCGCGCGAGGCGCTGGATGCGCTTTACAAGCTGAAGGGGCTTTCCGGCCGCTGAGCGAGAGCCCTGTCGCCAGTGGCGACGGGCGCGTTTCGCCTGTGTCTCAGAAGTTCATCGTCAGACCGAAGATCGGGCCTTGCTGGACGACGTCGAAGACAAAGCCATCGTTTTCGTAGTTGACGCCGAGCGCCCGATATCCCGCGATTGCGGAGAAACGCTCGTTGAAACGATAGCCCAGTGCTGCCGCGACATCCCAGTCGACGTCCGCTCCCCCGGCTCCGACCAGTCCCCAGCCCGTGAAGAAGACCTTCGGCGTGAACGAATAGTTGCCGCGAACACCGACAAGGCCATCCACCCAGGTGGCGCTGTCGCTTCTCGACACGCCGCCAAGAATGCCGCCACTGAAGGAAATCTCGGTATCGACCGACCAGACCCGCATGCCGCCGACGATATCGAACCGCCCGGCGTCGCTTTCGAAAACGGAATAGCCAGCACCCAGGAAGCCGGCAAAGGTCGTCGACGTCAGATCCACACTGTCAGCAAGGACGCCTCGCGGGGTGCCTCGGCCGGACGAAATCTTGGAGTAGATCAAATCGCCAAAGATGCTGTAGCGCCCGTTCCGCGCTTCGGCGATCGCCATCGCGGCAAAGTCGAGTTCATCCAGGAT
>NZ_JBFTPR010000043.1:0-9120 GCF_056398585.1 Aminobacter sp. 01T433 | reverse complement strand
CCTGGCCGCCTTCGGCATTGCGGATGGTGATCCTGTCGCCGGCCTCGACCTCAAACAGCACCGCACCCAAGCCGGGCACGTGATAGCGCTCCGTGCCGGGCACAAGCAGCCCGGGCTGCAGGATCAGGCTCGGCCGCGGCGGACCAGCCACAATTTCGGGGTAGACTGAAATCGTCATCGCCACCTCGTCTAAAATTTGCCTGTGTGTAAAAATATTTCAGTCTGGAGAATACTCAAATTTGCCACTGCTGCAAGGCTTCCTTTTCGCCTCACTGGCAAAAAATGAAGCAGCGGGAACTTGGAATGCGTATCCTCCGGCACCCGCTCGTCATGGTTCGACGACGAAGCTTGTTGACAGAATGGGCGGACCATTATTATCATCCCAGTGAAATTTTATTCGTCATGGAAAATAACTGGGAGGTTGTTCCGCATGAAATCGCGTGTCGCCGTGATTGGAGCCGGGCCGTCAGGGCTCGCACAGCTAAGAGCATTTCAATCGGCCGCGGCGAAGGGCGCTGAAATCCCTGAAATTGTCTGCTTCGAAAAGCAGGCCAATTGGGGCGGCCTGTGGAACTACACCTGGCGCACTGGCCTCGATCAGTATGGCGAGCCCGTCCACGGTTCGATGTACCGCTATCTGTGGTCGAACGGCCCCAAGGAAGGCCTGGAGTTCGCCGACTATTCCTTCGAGGAGCATTTCGGCAAGCAGATCGCCTCCTATCCGCCGCGCGCGGTGCTCTTCGACTACATCGAGGGCCGCGTGAACAAGGCCGGCGTGCGCAAGTGGATCCGCTTCGAGACGGCCGTGCGCATGGTGACCTGGAACGAAGAGACCAAAAAGTTCACCGTCACCGTGCAGGACCTGCCCAAGGATCATTGCTATTCCGAGGAATTCGACAACGTTATCGTCGCTTCGGGCCACTTCTCGACCCCGAACGTGCCCGAATTCCCCGGCTTTGACCGTTTCAATGGCCGTATCCTGCACGCCCATGACTTCCGCGACGCCCGCGAGTTCGCCGGCAAGGACATCCTGATCGTCGGCACCAGCTATTCGGCCGAGGACATCGGTTCGCAATGCTGGAAATATGGCGCCAAGTCGATCACCAACTGCTACCGCACAGCACCCATGGGCTTCAAATGGCCCGACAACTGGGAGGAGCGGCCGCTGCTGGAAAAGGTCGAGGTCAATACCGCGACCTTCAAGGATGGCTCGACCAAGAAAATCGACGCGATCATCCTGTGCACTGGCTACAAGCACCATTTCCCGTTCCTGCCTGACGACCTGCGCCTGAGGACCGCCAACCGCCTGGCGACCGCCGATCTCTACAAGGGCGTCGCCTATGTCCACAATCCGGCGATGTTCTATCTCGGCATGCAGGACCAGTGGTTCACCTTCAACATGTTCGACGCGCAGGCCTGGTGGACGCGCGACGTCATCCTCGGCCGCATCAAGCTGCCTGCCGACAAGCAGGCGCTGGTCGCCGACGTCCAGGACCGTGTTGCGCGCGAGGATGCCGGCAAGGACTCCCACGACGCGATCGAATACCAGGGTGAATACGTCAAGGAACTGATCGCCGAAACCGACTATCCGAGCTTTGACGTGGACGGCGCCAACGCGGCCTTCTTCGAGTGGAAGGAACACAAGAAGAAGGGCATCATGGAGTTCCGCAACCACTCCTACAAGTCGGTCATCACAGGCACGATGGCGCCTGCGCATCACACGCCGTGGAAGGATGCGCTCGACGACTCGCTTGAATCCTACCTGCGTACCGCCACTCCTGTCGCTGCGGAGTGAAAGCCCGGCCTGCCGGCACCATCCGCCCAGTGTAATCAGCCATGCCGCCCCGCAAGGGGCGGCATTTGTTTTTGTATGGCCGTCACGGTGGCCAAGGCCTTGGCACCAGTCCTGCAGGTCTACCACGAACGTATTCATCCATCCGCAATTCTGCTATCGAAACAAGGCTACGTTTTTTCAAATAATGGAGGAACGAAATGGTCGCGTTTACGGCTAGCTGGGTACACGGGAACGCAGTGGTAGAAGAGAAGCCGCCGGCAGAAGACGGTGGTCTCTTCGGGTTCAATCACTTTGGTTGGGGCACCCAAATCACCATCCGACCAGGGTTCGCGCGATGGTTTCACATCACAATACCAACCCCAGTGATCCTCGACGACAAACGGCTGAAGCTGATCCGCGTCTTTCTTGGATACGAACAAATTGCCGGGTACAGAAACTCGGGTTCAATCCAAGACGTGCACCTGTGGGATGCCAGGCAGCGCGTCGCGATGAAGTCAAATAACGACTTTCTAAGCTCACCTGAGGCGCAAATTACAGGCTATAAAACCTACGAGTTGCTGCAACCCCGAGAATGGTGGTTTGGCGTAGGGTTATCATTCAGGCTGAGCGCACTTCCCTATCTCGATGGTCACTTCATCGACAACAGCGACGCTCCCGTCATCGTTATCGGATCGGCCGGAGCAGATTTCGCCCCTTAAGAATGGTGCGTTTGCAGATCGTTCATAGGAACGAGAGCTGGTGCTCGATGTGAGTCTGAGGGGCGAGGTCCGCAAGGCGGGCCATCTTCAAGTTGCTGTCGTTCCGGCCCGACGAGCTTCAATAACGGGACTCGCGGGCCAGCGCACCGCCAAATGCCGTTGGCCGCCCCAGAGCGGGGCGGTCCGTTCCTTGCTACGAGCTCAGGCTCGGGCCGCGGTTCTTTTCGCTGGCATAGAGCGCCACCGCCATGGCCCGGTTGCGGACATCGAGTTTGTCGTAGAGATTCTTGAGATGGTATTTGACGGTGTTTTCGGAAATCCCGGTGCGCGCCGCAATCTGAAGGTTTGTCCAGCCGTCGGCCAGTACCGAAAGCAGCTCGCGTTCGCGCGTTGTCAGCCGTGACAGCGGCGTATCGTTGATCTTGGACACATCCATGTAGGGGATGCAGATGCGGCCATGGGCGACCGCAACAAGCGTGTCGAACAGGATCGCCGGATCGTCGAACTGGTAGCAGAAGCCCTGGACGCCCAAGCGCACGCATTGCTTGAGAATTGATAGATCGTGGTCGTTGGAAAAGATCACCACGCGGGCATGCAGTCCGCGCCGCTGCATCTCGGCCAGCACCTCGCCGGAGTCCATGTCGGACAGTCTCCAGCCCAGCACTGCGATGTCGAACGAGGGGTCCGCCACAGATGCCGCCTCTAGAAAGGCCTTGCCTGTCTGGACGCTTTCGGCCAGCTCAAAACGGCTGTCTCGCCCGAGCATATCGCCCAAAGCAGCGATCACCAGTGGGTTGCGCTCGGCAATCAACACCCTGAATCTGTTCTCTTTTGCCACCGGCACCACCTCAATCCCGATGCCCTGGCGCTGACCCTTCCATTCGGCGTTCATATTCCTCCCGCCTATGTTCGTGGACCCAACCTGTCGTCGACGTCTCCTGCGCTAGTCGATCCTTTCCCGAGGCCGACCGAGATCGGCTCTTGAACGCAATTCATAGCATGAATGATTTTTTCATTCCAGTATAGAAGCAATTTTGCGGACATGTTGACCGGCAAGCCGGCGAACCAACCGCAAACGGCCCATTCCCACCCGTTCGGGTAGGTCGCGATTGCCCAGAGAGATGCGCCGGAACTGGCCGATCTTCCAACAGGGCCACGCTGGCAGCTGTTTCCCCTGGCAGTGCGACAAAATGGCTTGACGCCGCATCGGATTCGGACAAACTTCACTTTGAGGAAAAAAAGAAGCCTAAGCGGAAACTGCAATCGCGCCATGAAACCGAGAATTCGGGCGTGCGCGACGTGCCTTCAAAATCAATGGGAAACTTTGCCAATGAGCGCTGTTACGGACGTCAGTCCGGCGGAAACCGCCGGCCAACTTCAAAGGACAATCGATTGGCGCGGCGCCTTCTGGGTGGCCAGCGGCGTGCCGCCACTTGTCCTTTTCTCCATCGGCGGCATCGCCGGTACGACCGGAAACATCGCCTTCCTGATCTGGACGCTCTCCATCATCATGGGTTTCGTCCAGTCGTTCACCTATGCCGAGATCGCCGGCCTGTTCCCCAACAAGTCGGGCGGCGCGTCGGTCTATGGTGCGACCGCCTGGTTGCGTTATTCCAAGTTCATCGCGCCGCTGTCGGTATGGTGCAACTGGTTCGCCTGGACCCCTGTGCTCTCGCTCGGCTGCACGATCGCTGCTGCCTATATCCTCAATGCGCTGGCGCCGATCCCGGGCTTCACCGAATCCTCGCCTGAAGTGCTGCAGTATCTGGCGGCCAATGTCGGGACCACCGCAGCTGACGCTGTTGCGGCCGTCACCGCTGCCGCAACACCCGGCATCCGCACCTGGACACTTTACAGCCACACGCTGGGTCCGGTCGGCTTCTCGCTCAACGCCACCTTCTGGATCGGCGCGATCCTCATGCTGATGACGTTTGCCATCCAGCATCGCGGCATCCTCGGCACCGCCAGCGTCCAGAAGGTCGTTGGCCTGCTGGTCATCGTCCCGCTTCTGGTCGTTGGCATCGTTCCGATCCTGACCGGCCAGATCAACTGGGACAACTACTCGCCGCTGGTGCCGCTGGCCGCGGCCTATGCGCCTGAACCCGGCTCGTGGAACACTGCCGGCTGGACGCTGGCGCTCGGCGGCATGTTCATCGCGGCCTGGTCGACCTACGGCTTCGAAACGGCCGTCTGCTACACCCGCGAGTTCAAGAACCCGGCGACCGACACATTCAAGGCCATCTTCTATTCCGGCCTGCTGTGCATGCTGCTCTACATTTTGGTGCCCTTCACCTTCCAGGGTGTGCTCGGCATCAGCGGCATGCTGGCAACTCCGATCGTCGACGGCTCGGGTGTCGCCGATGCAATGGCCTCGATGGTCGGCGGCGGCGGGCTGGTGAAGACCTTGCTTGTCATGCTGATGATCCTTGCCCTGCTGCTCGCGATCATGACCGCCATGGCTGGCTCGTCGCGCACGCTCTACCAGGGCTCGGTCGACGGCTGGCTGCCCAAATATCTCAGCCACGTCAACGAACACGGCGCTCCGACCCGGGCGATGTGGACCGACCTGATCTTCAATCTCTGCCTGCTGGCGATCGCCTCCACCGACGCCACCAGCTTCTTCTTCATCCTCGCCGTCGCCAATTGCGGCTACATCATCTTCAACTTCCTCAACCTCAATGCCGGCTGGATCCACCGCATGGACAACGGCCATATCCACCGTCCTTGGAAGGCTCCGACCTGGCTGCTCGCAGCCGGTACCATCTTCGCCTTCGTCAACGCCGTCTTCATGGGCGCCGGCGCCAAGGTCTGGAACCCGATGGCGCTTTGGGCCGGCCTGTTCACGGTGGCGCTGATCATCCCGGTGTTCTGCTACCGCCACTACGTCCAGGACGGCGGCAAGTTCCCGCCGCACATGCTCGATGATCTTGGCATGCACGAAAGCGACCTGCGCAAGAAGAAGGCCGGCATCCTGCCCTATGTGACGCTCATCGCGGGTCTTGCCGTGGTGCTGATAGCCAACTGGTTCTTCGTGCTCTGACACGGCGAACCCAACAACAACACACGGTCCCGCGCTGGGAGGCGCGGGGCCTTTTTGACAAAGGTCGGGGAACGACAAATGAGCTCAACAACAATCACTCATAGCGGCGCCGGAGACGGCCAGCTTCAACGAACGATCGACTGGCGCGGCGCCTTCTGGGTCGCCAGCGGCGTGCCGGCCCTTGTTCTGTTTTCGATCGGCGGCATCGCCGGTACCACCGGCAACATCGCCTTCCTGATCTGGACCGCCTCGATCATCCTCGGCCTGATCCAGTCCTTCACCTATGCCGAGATCGCCGGCTTGTTCCCGTCCAAGTCGGGTGGCGCCTCGGTCTATGGCGCCACGGCATGGCTGCGCTATTCCAAGTTCATCGCGCCGCTGTCGGTGTGGTGCAACTGGCTCGCCTGGACACCGGTGCTGTCGCTCGGCTGCTCGATCGCGGCGGCCTATATCCTGAACGCCTTGGCACCGATCCCCGGCTTCACCGAAACCTCGCCCGAAGTGCTGCAATACATGGCGGCCAATGCGGGTGCGAGCGCAGCCGACGCGATTGCAACCCTGACCACGGCAGCAACGCCAGCGATCCGCAGCTGGACGCTCTATCACGGCACGCTCGGCCCGGTCAGTTTCTCGCTCAACTCGGTGTTCTTCATCGGCGTCATATTGATGCTGATCACCTTCGCCATCCAGCATCGCGGCATTCTCGGCACCGCCAATGTGCAGAAATACATCGGCCTGATCGTGATCGTGCCGATGCTGATCGTCGGCATCGTCCCGATCGTCACCGGCCAGATCAACTGGGACAATTATTCGCCGCTGGTGCCGCTCGCCGCCGCCTATTCGCCTGAGCCCGGCGCATGGAACGTCGCCGGCTGGACCTTGGCATTCGGCGGCATGTTCATCGCGGCATGGTCGGCCTACGCCTTTGAAACGGCGATCTGCTACACCTCCGAGTTCAAGAACCCCGGCCGCGACACCGTGCGGGCGATCTTCTATTCGGGCCTGCTTTGCCTTGCGCTCTACACGCTGGTGCCTTTCACCTTCCAGGGTGTGCTTGGCCTCAACGGCATGCTGGCAACCCCGATCGTCGATGGTTCTGGCGTTGCCGAAGCCATGGCCCGGATGGTCGGCGGCGCTGGCTTCGTCACCTCGATCATGGTGATGCTGATGATCCTGGCACTGATGCTGTCGATCATGACGGCGATGGCCGGTTCCTCGCGCACGCTCTACCAGGGCTCGGTCGACGGCTGGCTGCCGCGCTATCTCAGCCACGTCAACAGCCATGGCGCACCGACGCGCGCCATGTGGACCGACTTGATCTTCAACGTGTTCCTGCTCGCCGTCGCCTCTGCCGATGCCACCAGCTTCTTCTTCGTGCTGTCGGTGTCGAATTGCGGCTACATCATCTTCAACTTCCTCAACCTGAATTCGGGCTGGATCCACCGCATCGACAATGGCCATATCCACCGGCCGTGGAAGGCACCGACGATCCTGATCGCGGTGGGTGCCCTGCTCTCCTACGTCAACGCCATGTTCATGGGTGCTGGCGCCAAGGTCTGGAACCCCTGGGCGCTGTGGGCCGGCTTCATCGCCGCAGCTCTGATCATCCCGGTGTTCTGCTATCGGCACTACGTCCAGGATGGCGGCAAGTTCCCGGTGCACATGCTCGACGATCTCGGCATCACCCAGGAAGACCTGAAGATCCGCAAGGCCGGCATCCTGCCCTACCTCACGCTGATCGCCGGCGTAGCGGTGGTGATTCTGGCCAACTGGTTCTTTGTCATCTGACCGTCAGGAACCCTCTCCATGGTGAAGGCCGGCGCAAGCCGGCCTTTTCCTTTGGGCCAGGCTTCACCGTCCAGCAGCCAACCCGAGGAAAATGTGCCGGGGCCAATATTTCTTTCCATGAAAGATTCTTGCATTACGGTTGACTTTCGGCCTTTCCGGCTGCTATAGATTCAGACGGGAAAATTCAGCGCAACAAGCTGTCCGGATGGTGTATCCGGGGCTGAGAACCAACGGCTTGCGCCGTGGGATCGGATGCGCTCGCCTGGGAGGAATGACATAGCATGACGACCGTAATCGACGGCAAGGTAGCGGCAGCCGATGTGGTGGCGAAGGTCAAGGTCGCAGCCGACCAGCTGATCGCTGCGACAGGTGTTGTCCCCGGCATCGCCGTGGTCATCGTCGGCCACGATCCGGCGAGCCAGGTCTATGTCGCCTCCAAGGGCAAGAAAGCCAAGGAGTGTGGCTTCCATTCGATCGAACACGCGCTGCCGGCCGACACGTCCGAAACCGATCTGGTCGCTCTGGTCGAGAAGCTCAACGCCGACCCCACGATCCACGGCATCCTCGTTCAGCTGCCACTGCCCGACCATGTCGACGCCGGCAAGATCATCCAGACGATTTCGGCCGAGAAGGATGTCGACGGCTTCCATTTCACCAATGTCGGCAAGCTCGGCACCGGCGAACTCGACACAGCCTTCGTGCCCTGCACGCCAGCCGGCTCGATGCTGTTGATCGAGCGCGCGCTCGGCCGTGACCTTTCAGGCCTCAACGCCGTTGTGGTCGGCCGTTCCAACATCGTCGGCAAGCCGATGGCCAATCTGCTGCTCAATGCCAATGCCACCGTCACCATCGCCCACAGCCGCACCAAGGACCTGCCGGCCCTTTGCCGCACGGCCGACATCCTGGTCGCAGCTGTCGGCCGTCCGGAGATGATCAAGGGCGATTGGGTCAAGCCGGGCGCTACCGTCATCGACGTCGGCATCAACCGCCTCAGCGCAGACGCCAACGGCAAATCGAAGCTTGTCGGCGACGTCGACTATGCCAGTGCTGCCGAACATTCCGGCGCGATCACGCCCGTTCCGGGCGGCGTCGGGCCGATGACAATTGCGCTTTTGATGGCCAATACGGTCGTCTCGGCCTGCCGTGCAGCGGGCCAGGCTGCGCCTCGCTTTTAATCTGGGAGCCCAAGAGGCTCCGTGGAAATCGAACCAAACTCAAGGGAAGAGAGTCATGGCCGAATTCAAGACCGACATCGAGATAGCGCGTGGCGCAAAGAAGAAGCCGATCCAGGAGATCGGTGCCAAGATCGGCATTCCGACCGAACATTTGCTGCCTTATGGCCACGACAAGGCGAAGATCTCGGCTGAGTTCATCGCCGAGGCGCGCAAGAAAAAAGACGGCAAGCTGATCCTGGTCACCGCGATCAACCCGACGCCTGCCGGCGAAGGCAAGACCACCACCACGGTCGGCCTCGGTGACGGTTTGAACCGCATCGGCAAGAAGGCCATCGTGTGCATCCGCGAAGCCTCGCTTGGACCCAATTTCGGCGTCAAGGGCGGTGCCGCTGGCGGCGGTTATGCCCAGGTCGTGCCGATGGAGGACATGAACCTCCACTTCACCGGCGACTTCCACGCCATCACCACCGCGCATAACCTGCTTGCGGCGCTGATCGACAACCACATCTACTGGGGCAACGAGCTCGGCATCGACACCCGCCGGGTCGTGTGGCGCCGGGTGATGGACATGAACGACCGCGCGCTGCGCGAGATCAACTGCTCGCTCGGCGGTGTCGCCAACGG
>NZ_JBFTPR010000042.1:0-9136 GCF_056398585.1 Aminobacter sp. 01T433 | reverse complement strand
CCGGGCGGTGTGGTTGGACCGGAAAGCGCTTCTGCGCGCCCGACGACACGGCCGGGAATTTCGACCCGCCAGGTGGCGAGGTCGCCCGCTACCTCAAAACTGATCGGCACGAACTCGATACCACGCATCTCGCCGATATTGGCCGCAAACCCAGCCGGCCAGCCGCCGGCCTGGCCACCGAAGATCGCCTGCAGGGCTCCACGCTGCCGCTCATTCGCCTTCTCGTCGATGTACATGCCCATCACGGCTTTCGCCTCGCCAGCCCAGAGATTGCCTTCGAATTCACCGAGTGCAACGAGCGTCAGGCCGTCTAGCTTCACGCCGCCATACTGACCCTCGCGCACATGCCAGGCGAGAACGCCTTGGCAGTGATTACCCGTTGGTCGCTGTGCGAACTCGCAAGGGCAAGGGATGTCGCAGCTGCAGATGTCGAACCAATCGCCTGCGAGCCGCCATTGAGGCACTGCATTCATGGCTGGTCCTCCCAGAAATTCAGGACCAGAACTATACGTCGATGCCGGGTCGCAATCCAGCAATTCGTGCTTCGTTCGCTGATCGACTGGCCGCCCAGCCACAAGTCCGCTTGTGCCCAGTAACTGCTTTCAACAGAGCGAAACCTTCGATCGTCAGGTCCGGTTCGCGCCGGCGGCAAGCCCCGCCATGGGGCAGATCAGGATCGTCTGGTTGTACGTCAGCAATCTTGGTTGCCACGCAGAAAGCTGCCAATCCATACACGCCCCCCGTATTGCTGTAGGAAATGACATATCTTTTATTCCCGCACCGCTTTGGTACATGGACACAATCTCTTCCCATCGCCTTTGGACTTCTCCGACCTGAGCCGTCGACCCTCGTAAGGTATTTAATTATCCACCATGTTTTCTGAGTTGGTAGTTTTTTCCGTGTCACCCCGCCACATCAAAACAAGCCCGCCAATTTCAGCGCCGCCCATTTGCAAGACGTATCGGGTCGTGCCCATCGCCGTATTTGCGCCATATTCTCGCCCGTTTCGAACCACAGTCGATTAATAGGCTAGCAAGCATTTCCTGCGCACAAGGGGACTGGGGATAACGTGCGCGGACTGTTTTTTCATCTATGCGCGACAGCGTTGCGATGGCGTTTGAGTAGACTGGCAGGGGACTTCACGATCATGCAGCATTCGACGCGGACGCGTTTTGGTCGCGCATCGACGGTCAGCATTCTTGCTGCAACCGCAGTTTTCATTGCAGGTTGCGCTTCGCAACCAACCTCTGTCGCCAGCAAGAAGCGTTCGAAGGAATATTTCGCCGAATCCGAATATGGCGTGAAGGCGAGCCCGCGCGTCACCACCAAGATGTCCGGCCTGCAGCGCGGCGGTGGCCGCGACCAGACCGGCAAGCCCTACAAGGTTCGGGGCAAGTGGTATTATCCGAAGGAAGACAAGAATTACGCCACGGTAGGTGCCGCCTCCTGGTATGGCGACGCGTTCCATGGCCGTCTGACCGCCAATGGCGAAATCTACGACATGACCCATCTGACGGCGGCCCATCCGACTATGCCGCTGCCCAGCTATGCCAGGGTGACCAACACCAAGAATGGCAGCTCGGTGATCGTGCGCATCAATGATCGCGGACCGTATTCGGACGACCGCGTCATCGATCTGTCCAAGCGCGCCGCTGAAATGCTCGACTATGCCCATAGCGGCACCGCCAATGTGAAGGTCGAATATGTCGGGCGCGCACCGCTCGACGGCCAGGACGACCAGTATCTGCTTGCGTCCTACCGTCCGGGCAAGGGCATGGGCGATCCGACCAATGACGGCTTGCCGACCGGCGTGATGATTGCCATGAACGGTCCAACGCCAAGCGTCGGGGTGGGGCAGGCGGCTGCCTTCCCGGGCACGATGACGAATTCCGCACCAGCAGTGGCGATGCAGGCTGCCGCTCCGGCCAACACGCTTGCAGCCCAGGCGGTCCAGTTCGAGCAGCCTGTGATGGCAGCGCAAGGGCAGGGCAGGGTCGATGTCGCCTTGCCCGATTTTGGCCCCATCGCGCCTGCGCGTCCCGTGGAAATGATGCAGGTTCCTCAGTCGCGTGTGGCTCTCGCCACCATGGGCTACGCCAGCGAACGCGAAAGCGAAGCTGCAAGGGCCTTCGGGGTGCTGGAAGGCAAGGGGATGGCGGCGAACGACATCACCGATTCCTGGAAGCGCCTCAATCCTGGGCCACGCGCCGAGCAGGAGCTAGACGCTTATGTCGCCGCCGGTACTTTCGAGGACGGCGAAGAAGCCAAGCGTGTCGCCAAAGCGCTGTCGGCCTATGGCCGCACTTTGGTCGAGCAGTCCGATTTCGAAGGCAAGACCTGGTATTCGGTCGACCTCTATCCAGACGGCAAGATTTCGCTCGATGCCATGCTCAAGGCCGCATGGACGCACGGCGCGCCCGACGCTTTCGCCGTGCACGACTGAGCTCGCCGGCTCGGCGAGCTGTGGCTATCGTGCCCGCATGGTTGATCTGCCCAGACAAGGCCTGATAGTCTTTCAGGCCTCGACCGGAATACGGGGCCGAACGGGGCAGCATCTCCTATGATTTTCAGACTATCCGCGCCGCTCATGTTGTTGACCGGCCTTTTTGCAGCGCTGGCCTTTACCGGCCAGGCACAGGCGCAGCTGTTCGAAACCAAAGCGCCACAGGCCTACATGATCGATGCCGAAACCGGCACCGTGCTGTTTTCCAAGGATCCCGACAAGCTCATCGCACCGGCGTCGCTTGCCAAGCTGATGACGATGGAGGTGGTGTTCAACGCCATCAAGTCGGGCCGCTACAAGCTCGACGATACCTTTGCGGTCAGCGAAAACGCCTGGCGCACCGGCGGTGCGGCATCGCGCGCCTCGACCATGTTTGCCGCGGTGAGGTCGCAGATACGGATCGAGGACCTGATCCAGGGCGTGACCGTGCAGCTCGCCAATGATGGCTGCATCATACTTGCCGAGGGCATGGCCGGATCGGAGGCTAATTTTGCGCTGCAGATGACCGAACGCGCGCGCGAGATCGGGCTCAAAAAATCGGTGTTCGTCAATTCGACGGGATTGCCCGCGCCGGGCCAGATGACCACCGTGCGCGAACTTGCCGAACTTGGCCTGCACATCTGGACCACCTATCCCGATTTCTACAGGTACTACGGCCTGCCCGAGTTCACCTGGAACAAGATCCTGCAGCGTAACCGCAACCCGCTGATTGCCATGGATATCGGCGCTGATGGCATGGCTGCCGGCTTCACCGAGAGCGAGGGCTTTGCCATTGTCGGTTCGATCAACCGCGAGGGCAGGCGGCTGTTTGCCGCCATGGGCGGCATGGCCAGCGACCGCGAACGCTCGGAGGAAGCCCGCAAGCTGCTCGACTGGGGCATGCGCGCTTTCGAGAAGACCGAGATTTTTGCCGCAAACGAAACGGTCGGCGAGGCCCAGGTGTTCGGTGGGGTGAAATCGCATGTAGCGCTGGTGGCCCAAAAGCCGATCTCCATCTTCTTGCCCATCACCAACCGAGAGCGGCTGGTTGCCCGCATCGTCTATGACGGCCCGGTGGCAGCACCGGTGGCCGCAGGAACGCCGATAGGGTCGCTCAAGGTTTGGATCGGCGATACGCTGAGCCAGGAGACGCCGTTATATGCAGCCGAAGCCGTCGGTGTCGGCTCGCTGCAAAGCCGCGCCTTTGACGCGGTCAAGGAGCTTGCCATCGGCTGGCTGCGATAGTTCGGGTGGACCTTTGCTGCTCTCGACGGTAGAGCTTCAGCACTTACATATGTCGTGAGGCCGTTCGTTCGGCAGAACTTGCAATACGGCGGACAGAAAGGCATTTGGATTGGCGCGCGGCTTCTTCATCACATTCGAAGGCGGCGAGGGCGCAGGCAAGTCGACGCAGATCGAGCGCCTGGCCACCAAGCTGCGCGACAAGCGCTACGACATCGTCGTCACGCGTGAACCCGGCGGTTCGCCCGGTGCTGAGGCGGTGCGGCATGTGCTGTTGTCTGGTGCTGCCGAGCCATTCGGGCCGGAGATGGAAGCGCTGCTGTTTGCCGCGGCACGTTCGGACCATGTCGAGCAGGTGATCCGGCCGGCGGTCGAGCGCGGCGCCATCGTGCTCTGCGACCGCTTCCTCGATTCCTCGCGTGTTTACCAGGGCGTGACCGGAAATCTTGACCCCGACTTCATGGCGGCGGTCGAACGTGTCGCGATCAACGGCATGATGCCCGACATGACGTTGATCCTCGATCTGGACCCAACAGAGGGCTTGCGGCGCGCAACCGCGCGGCGCGGCCAGGATGTCGCCGACCGCTTCGAAAAGGAAACGGTTGACATTCACCAGCGCCGTCGCGACGCCTATCTGGCGATTGCTGAAAGCGAGCCGGAACGCTGCGTGCTCATAGACGCCTCGTTGAACCAGGATGAGGTCGAGCACGCCATCACCGATGCGGTGTTCGCAGCCCTTGAGGCGCGTGCCGTAGCGGGCAGCCGGGCGAGGGTGGACGCCTGATGTTCGAGCGCATCGCCCCCGAACAGCACGACACTTTGGACGGCATCCCAGAGCCGGCTGAGAACCCGCGGCTGTACGGCCACGAGCAGGCGATCTCGATGCTGACGGCCGCCTATCGTTCGGGCAAGATGCCACACGCGCTGATCCTGGCCGGCCCGGTCGGCATCGGCAAGGCAACGCTCGCCTTTCATCTCGCCCATCATCTGCTGAGCCATCCCGATCATCGCACGGCGCCTGAAACGCTGACGCATCCAGACCCGCGCTCGGCGCTGTTCAGGCAAGTTGCCACTGGTGCGCATCCCTCGGTGCTGCATCTGACGCGGCCGCAAAACGACAAGACCAAGGGTTTCAAGTCGGTCGTCACGGTTGACGAGATCCGCAAGGTGTCGCGCTTCTTGTCGATGACTTCGCATGATGGCGCTTACCGCGTTGTCATTGTCGATCCAGCCGACGACATGAACACCAACGCTGCCAACGCGCTGCTCAAGAACCTCGAGGAGCCGCCGGCACATACTCTGTTCATCCTGATCGTGCATGCGCCCGGAAGCCTGTTGCCGACCATTCGTTCGCGTTGCCAGACCATTCGGCTGACGCCGCTCGAAGACGATGCCCTCTTGGCAGCACTTGCGGGCGCCGATCAGCCAGCACCCGATGAGCCGGAAGCGCGCGCCGCCCTGGTGCGGCGGGCAGCGGGCAGCGCACGCGTGGCGATCCTGCTCACCCAATATGGCGGGCTGGAGATCGCCGAGGCGCTCGACAAGATCGTCCAGTCAGGCCGCAACGACATCGCGGCCGCGTACAGACTCGCCGATGCGGTGGCGGGCAGGGACAACGCCATCCAGTTCGACGTCTTCAATCGCCGCGCACTCGACCTGCTTTCCGACACAGCGACCGAAGCCGGCTACAACTCGGACCTTTCGCGCGCCAAGGTGCTGTCCGATGCTTGGCACGACGCGCAAAACGCGATATCCGAGACCGAGACCTACAATCTCGACAAGAAACAACACGTCTTGGCCATGATCGACCGCTTGAATACCGCATTGCGAATGTGACGCTCGTCCGAGCCGGATGGCAATCGCCATGCCGATGCGTTATCTGACCGCGACCCTTTCAATCCGATATTCATGACGGCTCATCCATGTCCCGCGAAAAATTCTACATCACGACTGCGATCTCTTATCCGAACGGCAAGCCGCATATCGGCCACGCCTACGAGCTGATCGCCACCGACGCGCTAGCGCGCTTCCAGCGCCATGACGGCAAGGACGTGTTCTTCCTTACCGGCACCGACGAGCACGGCATCAAGATGCTGCAGACGGCCAACCGGGAAGGCATTTCCGCGCGTGAACTTGCCGACCGTAATTCGAATGAATTCAAGAAGATGGCAACGCTTCTGAATGCATCGAATGATGACTTCATCCGCACGACTGAAGAGCGCCACTACGCTGCTTCCCAGGCGATCTGGAAGGCATTGGCCGACAAGGGCGACATCTACAAGAGCAGCTATGCCGGCTGGTATTCGGTGCGCGACGAAGCCTATTACGGCGAAGACGAGACCGAAGTCCGCCCCGACAAAGTGCGCTATGGCCCGCAAGGCACGCCAGTCGAATGGGTTGAGGAGGAGAGCTATTTCTTCCGCCTCTCGGCTTACCAGGACAAGCTGCTTGCGCTTTATGAAAACCAACCCGACTTCATCGGTCCCAATGAGCGCCGCAACGAGGTGGCGAGTTTCGTCCGCTCCGGCCTGAAGGACCTGTCGATCTCGCGCACGACCTTCGACTGGGGCGTGCCGGTGCCTGGCGACGAAAAGCACGTCATGTATGTCTGGGTCGACGCACTGACCAACTACATCACCGCCGCCGGCTATCCCGACGCCAATGCCGAGAAGTGGGGCTACTGGCCCGCCAATGTGCACATCATCGGCAAGGACATCGTCCGCTTCCATGCGGTCTACTGGCCAGCGTTCCTGATGTCTGCCGGCATCGAATTGCCCAAGCGGGTGTTCGGCCACGGCTTCTTGTTCAACCGCGGCGAGAAGATGTCGAAGTCGCTCGGCAACGTCGTCGATCCGTTCACCATGGTCGAGCATTACGGCCTCGACCAGGTTCGCTATTTCCTGCTGCGCGAAGTGCCGTTCGGCCAGGATGGCAGCTATAGCCACGAAGCGATCGTCAACCGTACCAATGCCGACCTCGCCAACGATCTCGGCAATCTGGCGCAACGCTCGCTGTCGATGATCGCCAAGAACTGCAACGGTGTCGTGCCGCAGCGCGGCGAACTCGCTGATGCCGACAAGGCGATACTCGACCAGGCGACAGCAGCGCTGGTGACGGCGCGCAAGGCGATGGCAGAGCAGGGCATCCATCACGCCCTTGCCGCGATCTTCGCCGTCGTTGCCGAGGCCAATCGCTATTTCGCGGCACAAGAGCCGTGGGCGCTGAAGAAGACCGATCCGGCGCGCATGGAAACCGTGCTGTGGACCACGGCCGAAGTGATCCGCCGCGTCGGCATCATGTGCCAGCCGTTCATTCCTGCTTCTGCGTCGAAGCTGCTTGATCTGCTTGCCGTGACCGACAGGGACTTTGTCCATGTCGACGCCACGCATGCGCTGGTCTCAGGCGCGCCTTTGCCGGCGCCGCAACCGGTGTTCCCGCGCTATGTCGAGCAGGCGACGGAAAGCTGAGGCCATCGAAAATGCTGGTCGACAGTCATTGCCATCTCGATTTTCCCGACTTCGCCGAGGAGCGCGCGGATATCATCGCGCGCGCCAAGGCGGCCGGAGTCGAGCGTATGGTCACCATCTCGACGCGCGTGAGGCGCTTTGAGCAAGTGCTTGCGATTGCTGAAGAATATGACGAAGTCTATTGCTCTGTAGGCACTCATCCCCACAATGCCGCCGAAGAGCTCGACGTGACCACCGCCGATCTCGTCAAGCTCGCAGCGCACCCGAAAGTCGTTGCGATCGGCGAGGCGGGGCTCGACTATTTCTATGACAAGGCGCCACGCGACGCTCAAGCGCAAGGGTTGCGGAACCATATCGCTGCCGCCCGCGAGACCGGATTGCCGCTGGTGATCCATGCCCGCAATGCCGATGAAGACATGGCTGATATCCTCGGGCAAGAAACGGGGAAGGGCGCCTTCCCCTTCATCCTGCACTGCTTTTCCTCCGGTGCCGAGCTTGCCCGCATTGGCGTCGAGCTTGGCGGCTATGTGTCATTCTCCGGTATCGTGACATTCAAGAATTCGGCCGAGCTGCGCGAGATCGCCAAGGACGTGCCGCGCGAGCGGCTGCTGGTCGAAACGGATGCGCCTTACCTTGCGCCGCCACCGCATCGCGGCACGCGCAACGAACCAGCCTTCGTGGCCCAGACAGCTGCCGTCCTGGCCGAGACGATCGGTGTCAGCACAGCTGAAATCGCCGAAATCACCACGGCCAATTTCTTCCGGCTGTTCACCAAGATGCCGAAGCCGGCCTGAGCGATGCCGGATACGCTGCGCCTCACCATTCTGGGCTGCGGCTCGTCGCCGGGCACGCCACGCATCACCGGCGACTGGGGTGCGTGCGACCCTACAAACCCAAAAAACCGGCGCACGCGCGCAGCGGCGATGATCGAGCGTGTTTCTGCCTCCGGCACGACGCGTGTCATCATCGACACGGGACCCGATTTCCGCACCCAGATGCTGGCGGCAAGCGTCAGTCACATCGACGCCGTGGTCTACACGCATCCGCATGCCGACCATATCCATGGCATCGACGATCTCCGCGGCTACGTGCTCGAGCGTGGCAGCCTGATCGACATCCATGCCGACGCGTTCACGCTCGGACGCCTGAAGATGGCTTTCGGCTATTGCATCGAAACACCGCCTGGAAGCTCATATCCGCCGATTGTGCGGCCACACATCATCGAGCACGATCAGGCGTTTGACATAATGGGAGAGGGGGGTCCCCTCACCTTTGTGCCGCTGCCGCAGATCCATGGCGACATCATTTCGCTCGGCTTTCGCGTCGGGCCGATCGCCTATTGTTCCGATGTCAGCGACTTCCCGGAGGCCACGGCAGCACTGATGACCGGCCTTGGGCTGCTGGTCGTCGACGCGCTGCAACACAAGCCACATGTCAGCCATCTGTCGCTGTCGGAAGCGCTGGAGTGGATCGAGAGGCTCAAGCCGAGCAAGGCCGTCCTGACGCATATGCACGTGCCGCTAGACTACGCTGCCGTCATGGACGCCATGCCGGCGCATGTCGAACCAGCCTATGACGGCATGATCGTGGAAATACCTTATCCGTCAGCGTGATAGGCGGACTGTTTAATGCGCTCAGGCGCCTACGGTGTCGATCCAAATAGATATCGGGCGCATCCTGTGGCCCATTGTTTGCAGCTTGCGTGAAGGCTAGGAGCACACGAAACGCGGCCAAACAGCGCTTCGGCGCACAATGTTCGTTCGTCGTTCCATAATCTATCTTATGCGATTTACTGATGTAGCCGCAAAGTTGGAATGTCCTGTTTCTGCAAAGTTAGAATGTCACTCTGCCCGCGTTTTGGCGACGCGGGAGATTGCCGATGGGACTGATTGCGATGAGCGAGCGCGATCTGCAGCGGATCGAGGTTTTGTCGAAGGTCGTTGCC
>NZ_JBFTPR010000041.1:0-9591 GCF_056398585.1 Aminobacter sp. 01T433 | reverse complement strand
GGACGAAATCTTGGAGTAGATCAAATCGCCAAAGATGCTGTAGCGCCCGTTCCGCGCTTCGGCGATCGCCATCGCGGCAAAGTCGAGTTCATCCAGGATATCGCTGAAACTCGAATCGATATGAACGACAGGCAAGCCGAACTGCGCGGTGTCACCGGAGAGCCCCGCCGCCCAGAAATAGGGCGTCACCGAAAACGTCCATCCCTGCTCGACTATCGGCGTCGCTACCGGACTGACTGGGGAAACAATGTCGGCAGCGACTGCCGGAACGGTGAGAAGGCCACCGAAAACGAGGGGCCAAACAAAACCAGCTTTCATTCCCATCCTCCGGAACGAAGTTTATGTTGCAAATGACGACCGCCCTGCGGGGCAGATCTTTGGCACGCATACCTTAGACTGCTACGATGATGTCCCCTGTCGTCCGTTCAGCCTGCGTGCCGAACGAAGCACTTTCCGTGAGGCTTGCGGGCGGCCATTGCAAGCCGCCCGCCCAAGATCACATTGTCCTACTTGGCCATTGCCGCCCTGGCGGCCTCGATCTGCGCCTTGATTGCATCAAGATTGAAGCTGGCGCCCTTCTGCATCGGCGGGAATTCGATGGCCGTCTCGGCGAGCTTGGCCACCTCCTGCTGAACGAACACGAAGCGCCAGAACTGATACATAAACCACTCGTTGAAATATCCTTGGGCCCCGTCCAGGGTTCCGTTTTCCGGAGTTCCCAGGCGTTCGAACGGATCAAGCCTAAGGTTCGTGATCGACGGTGCGTCGACATGATCCTTGGCCCCGAGCCAGCCTTTCGGTTGCTCTATGAAGCGATACTTGTAGTCGTCGATGCGCACTGCGCCCAAAGTGCTCTCACCAAAATAGTAGATCTCGTGGCGGGCGGAAGGTCCCTTGCCGGTGAGCATGGCCGTCTGATCGTAACCATCGAGATGGTTCTTGTAGGTTCTATCGCCAATCTTCTTTCCCTTGAGAAGCTCAGTTTTGATGTTCGGGTTTCCGGCCGCCGCCACAAAAGTCGGCAGCCAATCAAGACCCGAGACGATGCCGTTCTCGACCTTGCCGGGTTCAATCTTGCCGGGCCAGCGAATGAACGCCGGCACGCGGAAACCACCTTCATAGATCGTGCCCTTCTGTCCCTTGAATGGCGTGTTGCCGCCATCGGGCCAGGTAAACGTCTCCGTGCCGTTGTCTGTCGTGAACAGGACGATGGTGTTGTTGTCGACACCCAGCTCCTTGATCTTCTGCATCACCAGTCCGACGTCATCGTCGAGCTGAGCCATGCCGGCTTCCTGAAGCGACCAGCCATTCTCCGAATTCTGAAGCGCCTCATATTTGGGAGAAAGGTGGGTTACGACATGCATGCGCGTGGGGTTGAGCCACAGGAAGAAAGGCTTGTTGTCTGACTTGGCCTTCTCCACGAACTTCAAGGCGTAGTCGCGGATTTCATCGTCCACGGTTTCCATCCGTTTCGGATAAAGGGTTCCCGCGTCTTCGATCTTCTGCTTGCCGACCTTGCCCCAGCGCGGATCGACTGTCGTGTCGTCAGTGGTTGTCGCCCAGCTGTGGAGCATGTTGCGCGGCCCGACCTTGTCCAGGAGTTCCTGCGGGTAGTTGGGGTGCGCGGGATCTTCCATCGCATCAAGGTGATAGAGATAGCCGAAGAACTCGTCGAAGCCATGAACCGTGGGCAGGAACTCATTGAGATCGCCAAGGTGGTTCTTGCCGAACTGGCCTGTGGTGTAGCCCATATCCTTGAGAACCGTGGCAAGTGTCACGGCTTCAGCAGGCAGGCCAGTTGTGGCGCCAGCCTGACCGACAGTGGTCATGCCGGTACGGATTGGAAGTTCGCCGGTGATGAAGTTGGCACGGCCCGCGGTACAACTCGCCTCGGCATAGTAGTCAGTGAACAGCATGCCCTCGGCAGCGATCTTGTCCAGGTTGGGCGTGCGCCCGGCCATCATGCCCCGGTGATAGGCGCCGATATTCCACATGCCGATATCGTCACCCATGATGACGACAATGTTGGGCGGCTTGTCTTGCGCCGCTACCGTCGCAGCGCCACCCAAAGTCAGCGCCGTGCCAATTAACAGAGTTCCTAGAAGATTACGCCTCATGACTTTTCTCCATGTATCCCTAACGGTCATGCGATGAGGCTGGGCACTTCACGGAACCACATAGCGAATGAATCCACATCCGCGTCTGGAAGCAGGGAATACAGCACTCGTACGAATGCGGCTGAGATGATCGCGGATTTCTTGCGGGCAAGGAGCCTGAGGAAACAGGAGGGCAAGCGCATGCGCTGTTGCATGTCCGGAACCCGTCATATTCGATCCTCAAGTCTCCAATCGGAGGGGCTTGGAAACTCCGCCGCAAGCGTAGAACTCTTCGAATATGGTTCAGTCCATAACCGGCAACCGCAAGTGGTGTCAAGTGGCGCTACTTGCGGTTGACGGATGGAGCAAACTGTCGCTTTCCCGCCCACGTTGACGTTCTGCCCGCGGAACGAACGGATTGTCACTCGCCGATGCCAACCCGGCGAAATGCCTGAGATGCATGGCAAGTCGCTCTAGCATAGGGCCTGTCGGCCGCCCGCTGGCAGGCCTTTTGGTTTCTAGGCAACAGTGGAATATGGTTGGCGCGCGCCCACTGGTGTCTCGGCAGGTTTCAGAGGGCGGCAAGAACGGCCTGTCGAACCTGAACTCGGCGGGCCGTTTGTGCGATCACGGCACCAATATCTCTGTTATGGTCGCATGCCGTAACTTGCCTCGCCTGGTTCCGCCGCCGCCGCAGATTTACCGGCGATTAACCTTGCTGCGCGACCATGGCTTGGCGGAAATGTATCGAAGACCGCGTCCTTAAAGCCTGACCAATCAAGAGCCCCGTCACCACCCTGTGAGTGGCGGGGTTTTTTGTATTCTTGGCCCGATCTGGAGTGAACCCCTCGGGCTGGACCACGGGACACGAAAGAACTGATACGCTCTGTGGGCCTCAATCGGAGAAGGCTCATTAAGTCTCGCGGACCGTATCGACGGCACTCAACGCCGTTCAAGCTGCAGCTTTGCCAGGACATCCGAAACGGCGTCATCGGACGACGTGATGCGCAACGCACGTACGGCGTCTCGGCGAACCTCATCCAGTTATGGCTGACACAGTTCGATCGCGGCGAGCTTAATGATGAAGAGGCCGAGGCAAGCGTCATCGCTGAGTACGAGGCGCAGATTGCGGCACTGGAACGCAAGGTCGGCCAGCTCACGATGGAGCTGGACCTGGTTAAAAAAACACCGCGCCAGCCGATCGCCGGCGGCAGCGAGAAATCCTCCATCGTCACCGGCCCGCGGCCTGCTCCGTCAGACGGGGGTGCAAAGTGATCGACCTCCCGAGGAGCACGTTCTACTACCAATCCAAGGCACCGACTCTAAAGCTCGACGACGACGAGCTCGCTGCTCTTATCGAGGACATCCAGGACGAGTTGCCCTGTTATGGATATCGCCGTGTAACGCATGAGATTCACCGGCGGGGTCATCTCGTCAATCACAAGCGTGTGGCGCGCGTGATGCGGGCCAACGGCCTGGGGATCAAGCCGCGCAGGCGCTATGTTCGCACGACCGATAGCCGCCACGATTCACCGATCTACCCGAACCTGTATCGCAATCTGATCCCGCCTCGAGCCGACATGGTGTGGGTTGCCGATTTTACGTACATCCGGATTGCCGTCGGCTTCTGCTATCTGGCTGTCATTCTTGACGCCTGCAGCCGGAAGGTTGTGGGCTATGCACTATCGAAACGCCTGGACACGCCGCTGGCGCTGGCAGCGCTGCATTCGGCCATTAAGAACAGAAAACCTCCGCCAGGCTGCATTCACCACACCGACCGCGGATGCCAATACGCAAGCGAGACCTACCGACGGGCGCTTGATGCGGCCAGTCTGACAGGTTCCATGAGTGCTGTCGGGAACCCCTATCACAACGCTCAGGCGGAGAGCTTCATGAAGACGCTGAAAGTGGAAGACATCTATCCCGCCGGGTACGAGACCTTCTCGGAAGTGGCCGAGCGATTGCCCAGGTTCATCGAAGAGGTCTACAATGCCAAGCGGTTGCACTCAGCCCTTGGCTACAGATCGCCAGCAGAATTCGAAACCCAACTCGCCCAGCAGGCGGCTTAGTTTGAAGCGCCTCGCTGGTCCAGCCCGAGGGGTTCACTCCAATCGGGTTGTATTGCCAGGCAGGACATTGACACGCTACCGCTAGCGGGGATTTGTTTTTTCGCGCCTAGTTGTTGCAAATGGCATCCAACATCATCGACATCAGCTTGTCGCGGGCCTGAAGCTGCAAAGTGTTTGGCGGCTGCATCGCAAGCAGTTCATCAATGGACAGCCGCTTGTAAGGTGGACGCCCTGTGCCGATATAAATGTACCGTCAATGTACCGTCGCTCCCAATCGACGACTAGCTTGCAAATGGCCGTGTCATCCTCTGCCAGGACGGAAGTGATTGGCTTCACGTTGGACACCTCTCTAAAAAGCAGAGAATGCCCCTTCCAACCGAGAGCAGTCTATCGCCAGATTTAGCGATTGACCGCTGAACGGATGGCCGGAGCGTCCTTCAAGCGGCGCGTCAAATGTCGCCTTTCGACCCATGCCGGGTCACCACAACTTCATCTTCATGAACGGATCCGGGCCGACGCTGTCGCTCGGCGGTGTTCCGGTCACGGAACCGGAAGTCAGCGTCTATATTAACAAGCTGGACATCGCGCCTTTTTTTCAAAGGCGAGGTTCTTGGCGGAACAAAAGGCGTCGTACTGACATTGCCCTACAGTGCCGGGTCGGTGACCGGCTCGTTCTTGACGCCTGCCCCATTTGGCGGCTTCAGCGATCCTGTGATTACGCCGTTGATCGGCTGGCACGATGGCAATTTCCACTACAGCACGAGCTTGTCGATCTTTGTGCCTGTCGGAAAATACAACACGGCCAGTGTCACCCTGTCGCCACCCTCTGTTGATGACGTGCTTAATTTTGGCGAGAACAGATGGGCCTTCTCGCCGGCTTTCAACGCGACCTATATGAACCCGAAGACCGGATTGGAGATTTCCGGTTCGCTAGGCATCACCTTCAGCACGCGGAACACGGCTACCGACTGGCAAACCGCCCCCGAGCTCAACTTCGAGGCGGCCGCGCTCCAGCATCTTCCCAATGGTCTGGCCTTTGGAGCTGCAGGATATGCCTACGGATATGCCTACTAGCAGCTTGCCGAAGACAGCGGCTCGGGAGCCGACAACTTCAGGACACTGCTTGGCGTCAAGAGCCTCGAGGCGCGGGTTTTCGGCATCGGGCCGATTGCAACTTACAGCACCAAGTTCGGCGAGGCGCCGGTCAGCTTCAAGCTGAAATATACGCACGAGTTCGGGGCGCGGCGGCGCTTTGAAAGCGATGTCTTTTGGGGTAGCGCCGGGTTTTCGTTCTGAATATAGGATTTCTTGATCAGGGGTCGTCTCGGGCACTTTGCCTTTTTCAGATTTTGCAGCGTTTTCCATAACCACCAGCGACGAGGTAGGCCGATGAGAGCTTTGTTACGTCATACAAGTATCCTGCCAATATGCGGGACTTTGCTGTTGTCGGGTGTTAGCGGCGTCATGGCGCAATCGGTATTGAGCAAAGCCGAGCGCACCAGCGAAAGCATGGAACCAGGGCTCGTGCATCCCGACCAAACCGCTGCCGCGCAGGCAAAGCTTGACGCGCTGCAGGCCAAGACTGGCAAGCGCCCAAACATCGTCTGGCTGGTGGTCGACGACATGGGCTATGGCGATCCCGGCGCATATGGCGGTGGCGCGGCCATCGGTGCTGCGACACCCAACATGGATCGGCTCGCGCTGGAAGGTCTCAAGCTGACCTCGACATACTCCCAGCCAACCTGCACGCCGACGCGCTCCACCATTCTGACGGGCCGTCTGCCGGTGCGAACTGGCCTGACGCGGCCGATCCTCGCCGGCGACACCATCACCAAGAATCCTTGGGCCGACGAAATCTCCTTGCCGAAGCTGCTTGGCGAGGCCGGCTACAAGACCGTGCTGTCGGGGAAATGGCATGTTGGTGCTGCAGTGGGCATGCGGCCGCATGACGTCGGCTTCGACGAATTCTACGGCTTCTACGAGGCGGAAAAGGAAATCAGCCAGAGCGTCGACAAGCGCCGTTATCCTGACCTCGTGCTCAATCCCGAGCGTCTCGAAATGCTGCGCAAGACCGGCTCCAGCGACTCCCTGGTGCACGGCTTCAAGGGCGGCGAGACGAATGACGCCGTCAAGATCGACAGCATCGAGACTATGGCGGAAGGCGACCGCATGACCAAGGAATTCAGCGTCGCCAAGATCAAGGAACTCGCCGCCGGCAAATCTCCCTTTTTCCTGGAGCACGCCTTCATGAAGGTGCACGCAGACAATTTCGCCAGCAAGGCATTCGAGGGAAAGAGCGCCAGCAAATATCCCTACAAGGACGATGTCGTCGAGGTCGACGCCCATATCGGCGAAATCGTCAAGGCGCTCGACGAAGCGGGCGTGCTCGAAAACACCTTCATCTTCGTCACCTCCGACAACGGGCCGCAATTGGATAGCTGGCCCGACGCCGGATACACGCCATTCCGCGGAGCCAAAGCTTCCGCTTGGGAAGGTGGCGTGCGCGTGCCCGGTATCGCCTATTGGAAAGGCATGATCGCACCTGGGCGCGCGAGCGACGATCTTTTCGATCTCATGGATCTCTTCAACACGTCCCTGCATGTCGCCGGCATCCAGGACAAGATTCCGACCGACCGCTACATCGACGGCATCGACCAGACCTCGTTCCTGCTCGCCGACGATGGCCGCTCCAACCGCGAGAAAGTCTACATCTGGAGCGAGCAGAACCTGATGGCCATGCGTATGTACGAATACAAGATCCATGTGAAGGTGGTTGAGGAACATGCGCAGTGGCTGAACATCGACATGACCACCGTCAGCGATGTCGGCCTCGCGCCCTGGCTGTTCAATCTCTACATCGACCCGAAGGAACAGTATCCCGTGGGCCACCGCATGAACGCCTTCCTGGCGTCGATGGCGGCAGAGATGAAGGGCCATTCGGCGACCTTCAAGAAGTATCCGCCGAAGAACATCGGCCTGTGACAGTAGCTGGATACGGCCCTTTCAAGACGACGCACTCACAGGAACTCGCACGACTTGAGGAGGTAGCGATGTTTTCTCGTTGGAATTCTGGAAGGGTGCGGTTGTCGCTCAGCGTCGTCTGTCATCTCCCAAGCCCTCCAAGGCTATCCCTCCGGGGCGTCTGGATCACGGGCTTTACGGTATTGTCCATGCAGCCCGTCGACTTCGGCTTCATCCAGCCACTACAGCTTGTAGCCGATCTTTCGCAGCAGGTCTTTCCGCCACGCAATGTCCGCGTCGGTTTCGACACCCAGCGGTGAGGCGCCATCCACCACGCCGAGCACGCCGCGGCCCAGCTCCGTTTGCGCGACGATCACCTGTGTCGGGTTGGCCGTCGCGCAGTAGATGCGGCAGACCTCTGGCACCGCACGCACCGCAGCCAGCACGTTGACGGGAAAGAACCCGTCGCCCAGGAAGATCAGGAAAGTGTGGCCGGCGCCAATGGCCAATGCGTTGTCGCGTGCGAGGGCGAGCACGGCTTCGTCATTACCCGACCAGCGCACCAGCCGCTTACCGGAGGCCTCGCAGAAGGCCAGCCCGAAGCGGATGCCAGGAACCGCGCCCACCAGCGCCTCGTGGACGTCTTCCACAGTCTTGATGAAATGCGACTGGCCAAAAATGAAGTTGGCGGCGTCAGGCTTGACGATGGGCACAACGGTGAGTTCCATGGCTGCGCTCCTTCAAGGTAGGCAACGCAATGGTAGGCCGACGGAAGGCGATTTCAAGCCGCCACAGCATGAAGCCAGCCAATTCTCGGGCAATTGCAGTGCAAACCACCGTCGTTCGTTTTCCCCGTCCGACCAGCAAGCGATATCGAGCCGTCAACCGGCTCTGAGCTTTCCACGCGATCTCTCTGACTGACGGCGGGGCTGCTTGCAGGCGGTACAGCTTCCTTACACCCAGCTTCGGTGGATGCCGATACGTCCACGCACTCTCAACAAGCATGCGTCGAACTCGACCATTACCAGCCTTCGTTATTGCGCCTCGTCTTACGGTCTCACCCGTGGATCGCTCGCCAGGAACCAGACCGAGATAGCCCATCAATTGGCGTGGGCTCTCAAATCGGGTCACGTCACCGACTTCCGTGGCGAAGGTGACGGCGACAATTAGATCGACACCTCGCAGGGTCTGCAGCGCTCGAACGACCGGGGCGAGAGACCAGTTCGGGACGAACTCCTCGATCACCTTCTCTAGTCGTTCGACACGCTCCTTCGAGATGCGCACTGCCTCGACCATTTCCTGCAGTGCTATCTGATGTGCCGGATGATCAAACTGCTGCTCCTGCAGCCAATGCAGATACCGCATCGTCCAGCCTTTCTTGCGCGGATAGAGGCGACCATGCTTGAGCATGAAGGCGCTTACCTGTTGCCGATGGATCCGCAATGTCTCGACGGCGGCAGATCGAGCACGAACGAGATCTCGCATCGCTTCGTGACCCTGGTCAGGAATCCACACCGGCGTGAGCTCGCCGGCCCTCAGTAGCCGGGCGAGCGCAAGCGCATCTCGACGGTTCGTCTTCACCCTATCGCCAGGCTTCCTCGGGATCAGAGCCGGAGCGACAACCATGCAGTCATGGCCAAGCGACTTGATGAGCCGGTGGAGGCCGTAACCGGTGGGGCCGGCCTCGTAGCAGAAATGCACGCGATCAAACTTTGCGACTATTCGCTGGATAACGCGTCGCATGCTGGCATCCGATGCCTCAACCTCGCCGAAATAACGGATCTCTCCGTTCCGGCCGGTTTCAGCAATCGCAATCGCATTTTTCAGCTTGGCAACATCGATTCCGACAAAGCTTCTCAATAATCGTCCACGGCTCGTCCTCCTGTCGTGAGGATCGGCTCGGCCTATCCGAGCAACCCTCGGAAGACCAGCGTAGGGCGAGCCACCTCAGGCACGAAGAAGGACATACGGTCTTACAAAGCAAATCCATGGCAGGACAATGCAACGATCAATTATCTAAGCATGGGATTTGTTAAGGGAAAGTGCGCCTGCGTTCGTCAGCGACAATGCTCTTCCATGGAGCACCGATGGCCTTTTATGCCGCCACCTCGTTAGCACCTATCCTTCTCATTGTCATGCGATTGCAGGCGCTGCGTTCGGCCATGAAGCGGCAGAATTGGCTTTATCTTCCCAGATATCCGGCCTTATGGGCCCCCAAAGCGCTGATCTACCCCAAACAACTCTGGAGAGTTGTTGATTTCCACTGAGAGCTGATGGAGTTGTCTAATCGCATTCGGGGCGTCAAGGGATGMATTYTGTTGAAACGGCGGCCGGGTGCATGGTTGTCTTCGCGGTCAACATTGGTCGCCGCATGATGGAGCTTCGCGGGACGAGCCTTCAATGTGGACGACGCACTTTGCTGAGACAGCGGTGCAACCCCATCAGCGGAATGGCTCGGCTCACGT
>NZ_JBFTPR010000040.1:0-9858 GCF_056398585.1 Aminobacter sp. 01T433 | reverse complement strand
CCTGGCCGCCTTCGGCATTGCGGATGGTGATCCTGTCGCCGGCCTCGACCTCAAACAGCACCGCACCCAAGCCGGGCACGTGATAGCGCTCCGTGCCGGGCACAAGCAGCCCGGGCTGCAGGATCAGGCTCGGCCGCGGCGGACCAGCCGTCACGACGGGATATGAAGCGTCCGTCACAGCCATCACGGCCTCCATGCAGCAACCTGCCTGAGGCAGATGATCGAAACAGACTACTTGCCGGCTGTGAACCAGTCCGCCGAGATAAGTAAAAATCAGCAAGCGTTATGTGAAAAGTTGTGACCGGACAGCGGCACGCCGCCTCACTGGACCTCGAAGGTTGGCTTGAACCAGGCCGGTGCGAGGCTCCGCTCCAGGTCGAGCGATTGAACATTGGTCCGGTCGATCACTTGGAGCGGCGGGCCGACATGACGATAGCTAAGCGTGCCTTCGATCGCCCGGATCGCCTGGTCGATGGCAATGCGGCCTTGCAGCGGCGGCGAATCCGTGGGTGCTGCCACAACCTTACCCCGGTTGATTTCCCGGAATGTACCATGGGTGAAGTAATCGGCCAGGATCTGGATGTGGTTCGCCCGGCCCTGGGCCCTCAGGATACTGACCGCGGCGTCTGCGGTCGGCGCGCTGCCTACGATGTAGTCGATATCGGGCTGCGTCTCGAGCAGTTCCTCGATCAGCAACAGCTGGATCTCGAGCCCTGTGTCGCCCCATTTGACGGCGGCGATCTGGGCCGAGCTCTGCTTCAGCGCCCGCTGGAATCCTGCTTCAACGAACTTGACCCAGCCCGCACCCTTGGGCCCGGGAAACCATGCCACTTTGACCGGCATGGTCCCGGCCGGATGAAGGCGGGCGAGATAGGCGCCTATCGACTGGCCCATCTCTTCCCAGGAGACGCCCGATTTCGCCGTGATCCCAGCGTCGTCAATGTCATTGACCGTGGCAATGACCGGGATGCGACGGGCAATTTCCTCGATGGTCGGCGTCAGCCCTTCATAAGAAACCGTACCGACGATCAGCGCGTCGGCAGTGGCGCTGCAGGTCCGGATCTGTTCGATCTGCCGCTCGAGATTGGGATAGCCGCCAGCCTCCACGACCGTCAGCTTGACGCCCGCCGAGCGCGCCTGCTCCACCATGCCGTAGTTGACGCTGACCCAGTAGGAATCCTTCAGATGCGGATAGGAAGCGCAGATCCGCCAGGGCTTGGCGGCCTTGGCGACCGGCTGATAGTCGATCTCCGTCGGCGGGCGGGAATAGTCGAATGGCGGGTCCCAGGCGTTCAGCCTCCAGCTGACCGCACCTTCCTGTGCCCGGGCAGGACTGCTCGCGCCAAGCGCCAGAAATCCTGCGACAATGAAGCTCCAGCGATGACGACGTGCTTGGGATTTCATCCGCTTACGCTAGACAGCTTACGCTGGCAGCGCAAACCATGGTTATATGAGCCATGCTTCATAGGTTCGGCATCGGCGGAAGGTTGTTCCTCGCCTTCTTGTGCATCACTGGTTTGTCTCTGTCGTCCGGCATCGCCAGCTGGCTGATCCTGCGCAACATCGCCGCTGCCCAAGCCGTGGTGAATGCCCAGGCACTGCCTGCGGTAGCCGCGACCCAGCACACGGCCGAGCTGAGCGCCAAGCTGGTCGCTACCGCCCCCGCACTTGCAGCCGTGCGCTCGCGCGACGAGTTGCTGGCCGAACAGGCAAAGCTAGCGGGGTTGTCGCAGGAGATCGTCAAGTCGCTGGCCGAAGTCAGACGCCTGTCGATCGATCCCAAGCTAGTCGAGGAGTTCGCCGGCTCGGTCGAAAAGATGCTTGCCAACCTCAAGCAGAACAATGAGCTGGTCCGTCAAAGGCTCGAAGAAGACAAGGCCTATCGTGACGGTGCTGAGGCCACAGCTGCAGCAGCGCAATCGATCTTGCTGTTGTCGGAGACATTGATCTCCAACGCCTCGGCCGGCGCCTCGGCGGTGACGGCCAATCTCTACGGGCTGATCGGCGACCCGGAGCGCCGCGAGGATGCCTACAGCGCCGTAGATAGGCTGATCGAGCACGACATCTATCTGATGGAGCGCATGTACGAACTTCGCCATCGCAGCGCGCAGGTGAGCCTGTTGATCAACCGATTGAGCCGGGCCGAGTCGAAAGCTGAGATCAGCGAGATCAGCGGTATCTTCCAGGATCATGTGAAGGTCATCCGGCGCCGCATCCTCAGCATCGACGATCCGGTGCGGCGCAAGCAGGGCATGGAGATCTTCGGCGCCATCGAAGCCGCCGCAGGTGATGCGCCGGTGTCGGGATCGATCTTCGGCCGCCGCCAGCACGTCATCGACCTTGCTGGCGATCTAGACGCCATGGCCCAGGCCAATCGCGATCTTGCCGTGACGCAAAATCAGGTCGCCAGGGACGTCCTTGACCGCTCCGACGAGTTCGCCAAAACCACCGCGAACCGCGCCGACGACGCGGTGCGGATCGGTGTCATCGTGCTCATCGTCACCCTGATCGGCGCGGTGCTGGTTTCGGGTGCGATCGTCTGGCTTTATGTCGAGCGCAATCTTGTCCGGCGTTTGAGCGGATTGTCGCGCGCCATGCAGCGGCTGACCGCCGGCGACCTTGATGTCACGGTGACCGATACCGGGGACGACGAACTGCGCACCATGGCGGTCGCCGTCAACCAGTTCCGCGATGAATCGCGCCGGCGGCTCGAACTGGAGCAGGAGCGCGAGCGCATCACCGATGAACTCAGGCGGCACCGCGAAGAGCTGCAACAACTGGTCGAAGAACAGACCGAGCAGATCAGGCAGGTCAATACGCGGTTGCGCAAGGAGGCGATCGACCATGGTGAGGCGCGAACCAGGGCCGAACAGGCGAGCAGCGCCAAATCGGCCTTCCTCGCCACCATGAGCCACGAGATACGAACGCCGATGACCGGCATGCTGGGCATGATGCGGCTGCTTGCCGACACCAGGCTTGATCCCAAACAGCGCGAACACCTCTCGGTCGCGGCGAATTCCGGTGAAGCGTTGCTCGGAATCCTGAACACCATCCTCGACTACTCCAAGGTCGAGTCGGGCAGTATCGCCCTCGAAAAGGTTGATTTCGATCTATCGAAGTTGGTCACCGGGGTGGTCGCCTTCATGCGGCCGATGGCGACCGAAAAGGGCCTCGAACTGAGGCTCGAAATCGACCCGAAACTCGCGCCCGCCTTTACCGCCGACGCCGGCAAGATACGCCAGATCCTGTTTAATCTGGTCAGCAACGCAATCAAGTTCACCGAGCACGGCCAAGTGCTGGTCGAGGTCAAGCTCGTAGCCGACGCCAAGCAGGCGCAGAGCTTGCGCCTTGTCGTTTCGGACACCGGTATCGGCATCTCGCCGGAACGACAAGAGGACATCTTTCAGGCCTTCACCCAGATGGATGCCACAATCACCCGTCGATTTGGCGGCACCGGCTTGGGCCTGGCCATCAGCCGCGAGTTTGCCCGGCTCATGGGAGCCGATCTGGTGGTCGGCCCGCAGGCCGGCAAGGGCAGTGTATTCACGCTCGAACTGGTGCTGGACAAGGCCGTCGGCGCAAACCTTGCTGCCGAAAAACACCGCCGGAGGCGCGCGCCTGCCTTGCTGCCACGCAATATTCTGGTGGTTGAGGACGACGATGCGACGCGGCTGGTCTCTACCACCTTGCTGTCCCAGGCAGGTCACCATGTGAAGGCCGTGAGTTCTGGCTATCTGGCCCTCGAAGCGATCGCCGATTTCAAGCCGGACGTCGTGGTGATGGATGTCAGCCTGCCCGGCATCGACGGGATCGAGACGATGAAACGGATACGGGCCGAGCTTTCATCGCCCGGCCTGCCTGTCGTTGCCATGTCGGCGCATGTGTTCAAGACCGACGTCGATCGCTATCTCGATTCAGGCGTCGATGCCTTCGTTGCAAAACCGATCGTGCATGAGCACCTGCTCGACGCGATTGCCACTCTCGCCGATCGGTTGGGTCCTGCCACGGCAGCGTTCGCGGCCTTGGACACAACGGCCTGCCAGGCCGATCTCGCAGCACTCGGTTCTGAGACGGTACAACGTCTGCATCGCATCGCTCATGATAGCCTGCCCAAGCGTTTTCGCTCGATGCATGAGGCCGTGAAAGCCGGTGATCGCGAAGCCATCCGGGAGCTTGCCCATGCGACGCGAAGTTCGGCCGGTTCGCTTGGATTTCCGCGCCTGCTGAAGTCTGCCGAGGCGCTCGAAACCGCGTCGGTCGCAGCGTCCCTTGCCGAGCTGACGCGCATGGTCAATGCGTGCGAGGCAGCCTTTGCCGAGGGCACGCGGCAATGGGAAAAGATGCTGGAGAGCGCTCCGGCGCAATCGGCCTGAGGTCCACCAGGGCAGGGGCCCTAAAAGTTTGCAGCCCCCCGAGGCGCCTGACTGGCGTCAGGTGCGAAGAAATAGCCCTCGCCATGGGCAGTGACGATGATGCGGGGCGCGCGGGGATTGTCGTTCAGCTTCTGGCGCAGTCGTCGCACCAGCACATCGACGGTACGGTCGCTGGCGTCCCATTCGCGCCGCGATATCTCGTGCAGCAGGCGCTCGCGCGACAGAACCTGGCCAGGATTGGCTGTTAACACTGACAGGAGTTTGAATTCGGCGCCCGTCAGCTCGACGAAAGTGCCGTCGGCCGCCTGCAACGTGCGGCGCGACACTTCGAGCGTCCAGCCGTAGAAATGGCGTGAGCTTGCAGTGATCGCAGGTTGCCGGCCCTTGCCGACTCGGCGCAGAAGGCCTTTCACGCGAGCGAGCAGCTCGCGATGCTCGACCGGCTTGGTCACGTAGTCGTCGGCGCCGATTTCGAGACCAACGATGCGATCGACAGTATCGGTTCTTCCGGTGACCAGAATAATGCCGACATCGGAGCGTTCGCGCTGCTCGCGGGTAAGCTTGAGCCCATCCTCGCCGGGCAGATTGATGTCGATCATCAACAGGTCGGCCGGATGCCGTGCCATGATGGTGCGCATCTGCTCGCCGTCGCCCGCTTCGCTGACCTTGTAGCCCTCCGCCAGGAAATAGCCGGCAAGTTTTGCCCGCGTGACCTGGTCATCCTCCACGATCACGATGTGATGTTGAGCCCGCATACCATCTTGTCCTCCCATTGCTGATTAACATCTTTTCACAAGTCAGACCACGACTTTTACACCCCGCCCGACACCGGTTCACTTCTCACCGCTATGTTTGCGGGGCTGGAGCGGAAAAGGAACAGGCCCATAGAGCCAACGTCCGAAACTCCACGGGAACGATCGCAACACAAAACAATGGGAGCTTCAATGAGCAAGTTCACGAAGTCTGCAGCCATGGCCACGATCCTGGCCTTCGCGGCGGGCACGGCTTTCGCCGAGGATTCCACAGACGCCATCAAGATCCCGACCCACAATTGGTCGAGCCAGATCGTTGGCGCCCATATCGTCGGCAAGCTGCTCGAAAAGGGCGGGGCCAAGGTCGAATATGTCTCCGCCGACAGCCAGGTCGTCTACACGGCACTTTGCGAAGGCGACGTCAGCCTGGTTCACGAAGTCTGGGAGGGCGCCTTCGGCGTTGCGTTCCAGAAGGTGCTCAAGGAGGGCTGCGTCGTCGATGCCGCCACCCACGATGCCAAGACGCGCGAGGAGTGGTGGTACCCCACCTATGTCGAAGAAGTTTGCCCCGGATTGCCCGCCTGGGAGGCGTTGAATGCCTGTGCCGACAAGTTCTCTACGGCTGAGACCGCCCCGAAGGGCCGCTTCCTCGGTGGCCCGGTCGACTGGCTGAAGCATGACGCCGAGCGCGTCGAAGCCCTCGGCTTGAACTTTGAAGTCGTCAACGCTGGCTCGTCCGCGGCACTGTGGGCGGAACTCGATTCCGCCGTCAAGCGCAAGGAGCCGATCGTCCTGTTCAACTGGACGCCGAACTTCGTCGAAGCGCTTTACGACGGCAAGTTCGTCGAGTTCCCGGCCTTCGACCCGAAATGCAAGGACGATCCGTCCTGGGGCACCAACAAGGAACTGAGCTACGACTGCGGCAACCCGAAAGACGGCTATCTGAAGATCGCCGCCTGGAAGGAATTCCCCACCAAGTGGCCCAAGGCTTACGGCATCCTGCAGAAGATCAACTTCACCAACATGGACATCGCTGTTCAAGCCAAGCTGGCTGACATCGACAACATGGAGCCTGAGCAGGCCGCCGACAAATGGTTGGCTGACAACGAGGCGCGTTGGAAGGCCTGGCTCGGTTCCGCCAGCTAACTCCTGCATCGAAAAAGTCGTGTCGTGGTGTCGTGACGCTTGCAAAATGCAGGCGTCACCTCGCCGCGCGCACCCATCGGCCACTTTGGCGAGAGGCAAACTCGACATGACCGAAGCAAAAATCGCATGCCGCAACCTTTGGAAGCTCTACGGCTCTGATCCTGCCGGCTTTCTGCGCCGCCAAGGCGGCAGCCCTTCGATCGAAGCCATAAGGGCTGAAGGCTACATCCCTGCAGTCCGCAATGTGTCCTTCGAAGTGATGCCCGGTGAAATTCTCGTCGTCATGGGCCTGTCGGGCTCCGGCAAGTCAACCTTGCTGCGCTGCCTCGCCCGCCTCATCGAGCCGACGGCCGGGGAGGTGATGTTCGAGGGCCAGGACATTCTCGCAGCGTCCGAGCGCGAGATGATCGAACTCAGGCGCCACAAGATGGGCATGGTGTTCCAGCATTTCGCCTTGCTGCCGCATCGCACGGTGCTCGACAATGTCGCCTTCCCGCTCCAGGTCAGGGGTACCGACCGTAACAAACGCGAGGCGCGCGCACGCGAAGTGATCGAGCTCGTCGGCTTGAAGGGACGCGAGGGCTACTATCCCCGCGAACTCTCGGGCGGCCAGCAACAGCGTGTCGGCATTGCCCGCTCGCTTGCCGTGGGTCCCGACGTCTGGTTTCTCGACGAGCCGTTTTCGGCACTCGACCCGTTGATCCGCAGGGAGATGCAGGACGAGTTCCTGCGCCTCCAGCAGGTGCTCAACAAGACAATCGTCTTCATCACCCATGACTTCGACGAGGCGATCCGCGTTGCTGACAGGATCGCCATCATGAAGGACGGCGTCGTCGAACAGCTTGGCACGGCGGAAGAACTCGTCACCTGTCCAGCGACCCCTTATGTCGCCGAATTTACCCGCAACGTCGCCCATGATCGCCTGATGTCGGTGCGCGCCGTTATGGCACCCGCATCGTCACGCGCCCCTGACGCGGCCGCCGTCCAAGCGCAGGCGCTTTTGGCAAGCGTCGCCCGCCAGGTGTTGATGTCCGAGCGCCCTGTCGATGTTGTCGACGACGGGGGCGCCTTGGTCGGCACACTGAGCCGCGACAGCCTGATCGATGCGCTCTACGGCAGGGAACAGTGCGCATGACCACAACGACGCTGACCCGCCCAGAAGAAATGGAGCAACCCAAGACCCTTGCCGGCATGTCTAAGCCGCTGCTCGTCGTGTTGCCCTTTATCATCCTGATGTTGGCCGCCTCGCTGCTTCCCGAATGGGCGGTGAAGGTGCCCAAGGCCTGGACCGTCCCATTCGTCGACTGGGCAAATACGCTAGTCGAGCATATGCGAGACGACGCGATGTTCGGGCTGTTCTCGTTCAAGGACCTGACGCGCTGGATTGCTGAACTCATTACCTGGCCTTTGGCCTTCGTCGAAGGCCTGCTGGTCGCCGGCTTCCCGCAAATCGGCGTGCCCGCGATGCCGTGGGTCATGGTCGCCGGTCTGTCGGGCGTACTGGGCTGCTATCTGAGAGATTGGCGGCTAGGCGCGCTGGCGGCAGGCTGTGTTGCCTACATGGCGATCTTCGGCAAATGGGAACTGTCGATGATCACGCTGTCTGTAGTGCTTGTCGCCGCACCCATCGCTGGCCTCGTCGGCTTGGCGATCGGCATCATGGCGGTCAAAAAGCCTTGGTTCGAGGCGATGGTCGTGCCGCTGCTCAACGTGCTGCAGTCGCTGCCGCATTTTTCCTATCTGATCCCAATCGCCGTCTTCATCGGTGTCGGTCACAAAGCTGGCGCCATTGCCACTGTCATCTTCGCCATCCCGCCAATGGCAAGGCTCACAATCCTTGGACTGAAGGGTGTTGCCGAAGAGATCCGCGAGGCCGGCAAAATGGCGGGCTGCACGCGTTTCCAGACGTTGTGGATGGTCGAAATTCCCGCTGCCAGGCAAGCGCTGCTCGTCGGCGTCAATCAAGTCATCATGCAGTGCCTGGCAATGGTAGTGATCGCATCCTTTGTCGGCGCTAGGGGCCTCGGGCACGATCTTTTGTTCCGGCTGCAGGCACTCAAGATCGGCCAGGCACTGGAAAGCGGAGTTGCGATCGTCTTGATGGCAATCACGCTCGATCAGTTGAGCCGGGCGGCAGCCCACAAAGAGCCATCGCACGTGGCGGCCGATTCCACATTCCTACAGCGCTTCCCCTTCTTCTCGGCCGCGGCTTTGGTCATCTTCGGTTCGCTCGTACTTTCGCTCGTCACGCCCTATGCGCAGGCCTGGCCAGCCAGCCTCACGCTCAGCACCGCGCCGTTCTGGGACGCGCTCGTTGGCTGGGTCACGGTGACCTTCTACGAACCGCTGCAATATCTACGCAATGCCATGCTGCTCTACGTGCTGATCCCTGTGCGCGACCTGTTCCAGAGCATTCCATGGACGGCGATGGTTGCACTTGTCGCGGCAGCCGGCTGGTCGCTCGGCGGCCTGCGCCTGGCCCTCATTGTTTCCGGCTTCGTGTTGTTCATCGCCTTTGCCGGCTATTGGGAGCGTTCGCTGATCACCGCCTATATGGTGACGGTCGCCGTGCTGATCTGCGTCCTGATCGGCCTGCCGCTCGGCATCTGGGCTTCGCGCACCGAGCGCCGTACCGGCATCGTCAGGCTGTTGTGCGACACCTTTCAGACCTTCCCCTCGTTCATCTACCTGATCCCCGTCATCATGCTGTTCAAGGTCGGCGATGTCGCCGCGATCTCGGCCATCATCATCTATGCGATGATCCCGATCGTGCGCTACACCATCTTCGGACTGCGCAACGTGCCGTCCGAAATCGTCGAGGCCGGCATCACCTCGGGCTGCACCAGGCGACAGCTCCTATGGAACATCCGCATGCCGCTGGCTTTCCCCGAGATCATGCTCGGCATCAACCAGACCATCATGTTCGCGCTGTTCATGGTCATCATCGCAGCCTTCATCGGCACCAAGGACATCGGCCAGGAGATCTTCCGGGCACTGACCTTTAATGACGCCGGCAAAGGCCTGGTACTCGGCCTCTGCGTCGCCTTCATGGGCCTGACCGCCGACCAGCTGATCACCGCCTGGGCAACAAGAAGGAGGCAACGGCTCGGCCTGGAGTAGGATCATCCTGGCAGTCTCCCTGCCTGGCGATGGAGGCACAGAGGTCGGGATCAAGACGCGAGTGACTTGCTGGAAACTTCAACCAGCAGGTCCGGCAATCTTGGTGCCTCAAGAGTTCTTACGACTATCCAGAACCGGCCACTAGGTGCAATTTGCCGGTGTATTCTCGCTCTATGTTGGCTTCCCCGCGAAGGTGCAAACTCACCGATGGCGCCGATGTGGGCTGCCTGATCTGCTAACATTGCTTTTTGCGGACTGGCGCAGAGACACAGCGATCTTGCACGGAAGTTCCATAAGATGGATTACGCGACTTTAGCGTGTAGCCGCAAAGTTGGAATGTCCTGTTTCTGCAAAGTTAGAATGTCACTCTGCCCGCGTTTTGGCGACGCGGGAGATTGCCGATGGGACTGATTGCGATGAGCGAGCGCGATCTGCAGCGGATCGAGGTTTTGTCGAAGGTCGTTGCC
>NZ_JBFTPR010000039.1:0-15122 GCF_056398585.1 Aminobacter sp. 01T433 | reverse complement strand
TTGCCAAGCACACCCGCAACTTCATCGAATACAAAGGCTTCTGGCTGCCGCAGGACTTCGCCAAGGAAGGTCCGATCGAGGAATATTGGGCCTGCCGCCAAAAGGCTGTGGTGATGGATCTCTCCGCATTGCGCAAGTTCGAGGTGACGGGGCCGGATTCCGAAGCGCTGTTGCAATACACGCTGACCCGCGACGTCAAGAAGCTCGGTGTCGGCCAGGTCGTTTACACCGCCATGTGCTACGAGCATGGCGGCATGATCGACGACGGCACGCTGCTGCGCCTCGGCAAGGACAATTTCCGCTGGATCTGCGGCGACGACTATTCCGGCGTCTGGCTGCGCGAGGTCGCCGAAAAGCTCGGCCTTAAGGTGCTGGTGCGCTCCTCGACCGACCAGATGCACAACATCGCGGTGCAAGGTCCCAACAGCCGCGACCTCCTCAAGGAGATCATCTGGACCCCGCCGCACCAGCCGGCACTGTCGGAACTCGAATGGTTCCGCTTCACCATCGGCCGCATCGGCGATGCCCAAGGCGTGCCGGTGGTGGTGTCACGCACCGGCTACACCGGCGAGCTTGGCTACGAGGTCTGGTGCCATCCGCGCGATGCCGAAAAGGTCTTTGACGCGGTCTGGGAGGCCGGCAAGCCGCATGGCCTCAAGCCGATGGGTTTTGCCGCACTCGACATGGTGCGTATCGAGGCTGGGCTAATCTTTGCCAATTACGAGTTCTCCGACCAGACCGACCCGTTCGAGGCTGGCATCGGCTTCACCGTGCCGCTCAAGACCAAGACCGACGATTTCATCGGCCGCGAAGCCCTGATCCGGCGCAAGGACAACCCGATCCACAAGCTGGTCGGCCTCGACATCGACGGTAATGTCGCCGTCGGCCATGGTGACTGCGTCCATATCGGCCGCGCCCAGATCGGCGTGGTCACCTCGTCGATGCGCTCGCCGGTGCTGGGCAAGAACATCGCGCTCGCCCGTGTTGACGCGACGCATGCCGCTGTCGGCACCGAGGTCGAGATAGGCAAGCTCGACGGCCACCAAAAGCGCCTACCGGCCCGCATCGTGCCCTTCGCCCACTACGATCCGAAAAAGGAACGCCCGAGGTCGTAAGCAGCATGACTTGACGGCATACCTGCATAAGCCCCGCTATTTGCGGGGCTTTTTGCTTGAGGATAGTGGAAATTGGCTTATTCACGATGAATAGGGATACCGAGGGGGCAAGGTAGCATCGTGGACGTATTTTCTTGGTCGCCCGTCGTGATGATGCTTCCCTTCGTCGTGGTGGGCGCCATTACGTTTTTCCTGGGGACGGCGTTTCTCGCGATCTTTGCACGGCAGGCGCGACGCGACCCATTGTCCATGCCGGTTGCCGCCTTTGTCGGCACGATCACCACGGCTTGGGCGCTATCCCTGGGATTTACGGCGGCGGACGTATGGTCGGTCAATTCGCGCGCAAATGAATTCGCCAGCGCCGAGCGCTCGTCGATGATGCGTCTAGCCGGCATGGCGAAGCCGGAGGCCCTTGCGTCCACGGAGTTGATGAACGGCCTCCAAGCCTACAAGGGCGCAGTTGTTGCGACGGAATGGCCGAACGCCAACCGGGCGCCTGAGCCGGCCGTCGAGCAGGCCTTGCAAGGCATCCGGCTTGCCCTGATCGGGTTGTCGAAAACAGGTCTTCCAGACCCGATCATCGGCCAGATGGTCCAGGATTTCGACGAATTGCAGGATGCGCGCAATTCGCGCCTCGCTATCGGCGCAAGCTCGGTCAACCAGCTGAAATGGTATCTCGTGCTGTTCCTGACGATGCTGTCGGCTATCGTTATTGGAGCTGTCCATGCCGACCGGCCCCATGCGGGCAGGAAGGCGATCCTCATATTCGCGGTGACCGCGAGCGTCAGCCTGTGGATCCTTGCCTTGCACGCCAATCCCTATGTCGGCGTGGCGCAAGTGACGTTGGGTGACGCACGGATCTAGCTTGGCGAAGCCCCGCTCTGGTGGACGCGCCGCCAAGCCTCATCTCTTCTTCGCGGGGCGCGCAGGCTCGGACGTCAGGCTCGCATAGGCCAGCACAATGGCGAAGAAACCAAACGCGGCGAGCACGCCGGCTACGGTAACAATGGTCTCGGTTGGCATGTCTTTTCTCCATCCTGGAATGCCGACCATGCTGGTCCCCAGGTGGATGGAGCGCCTTGACCTGGATCAACCGCGGAAAAACGGCTGCGCTCAGGCGACATTGCTTTTGGAGCCTCGCTGCGGCGCGCCGTTGCGTGTGGCAAGCCACGCCTCGGCCTGGCTGCCCGGCATCGGGAAGGCGATGCCATAACCCTGCACCGCGGGGCAGCCGAGCTCGTGCAGCCACGACAGTTCGACTTCGGTCTCGGCCCCCTCGGCGACGATCGAAATGCCCAAGCCACGTGCCAGTTCGATGATCGCCTTGACGATCTTGGAATTGGCCGGGTTCTTGTCGATGTCGCGGACAAAACGGCGGTCGATCTTCAGCCGGTCGACCTCGTTGGCGCTGATATGCGACAGCGAGGCGTAGCCGGTACCGAAATCGTCCAGCTCCATGCGGATGCCGGCCTTGCGCAGGCGCTTCAACGTCAACCCGATGCCGCTGTTTCCGTCGTCGAGCATGACCGACTCGACGATCTCCAGCGCGACAAGGCGCGTCGGTAGCCCCTCCTTCTTGAGAAGGTCGAGCAGATGGTTGGCAAAATCTGCTTCCCGCAGTTCCTGGGCCGAAACGTTGAGCGAGAGCCGACCGAAATGGAGGCCGGCCCGATGCCATCCGGCAGCTGTGTGGATCGCCTTGGCAAAAATGATGCGGCCGATCGCCGGCATCAGTCCGGCCTTTTCCGCCGTCGGAAGGAATTCGCCGGGAGCAATGTTCTTGCCGTCGACCTCCCAGCGTACCAGAGCTTCGACGCCGATCACCTTGCCGCTTTGGAGTGAGACCTGCGGCTGGAAATGAACTGCAAATGCCTGGGTGGCGATGGCCTGGCGCAGTTCGCGCTCGAGATTTGCCTTCTCCTCGAATTTGTCGCGCAGCGTGGCCGCAAACAGCTGATAGCCGCCACGCCCTTCGGCCTTCGCACGATAGAGCGCGAGATCAGCGTTGACGATCAGGTCGCCGATGGTGCTGGTGGCGTCGTGAAATAGCGCCACGCCGGCACTTGCGCTGGGCTTCAGCGACGTCCCGGCGAATTCCAGCGGCTGCTTGAGAGCAGCCGTGATGCGCGCTGCCACTTCCTCTGCATCTGCTTCCGAGCCGACATCGGTCAGGATCACGGTGAACTCATCGCCGCCAAGGCGCACGCAGACGTCGGAATCGCGAACGTTGGCCAAAAGGCGCTTTGCCGTTTCGATCAGCACAGCATCGCCTGCGGCATGGCCAAGCGTATCGTTGACCGACTTGAAGTGGTCGAGGTCGAGATGGATGACCGCCATCTTCTCACCCTTGCGCCTGGCGGCGGCAAGCGCGGTGTCCATGTAGTCGTTGAGGAAGGCCCTGTTGTAGAGGCCGGTCAGCGCATCATGGTTGGCAGCAAAGGTCATCTGGTCGCGCGCCCTGAGCAGTTCGCTGGTGCACGACACCACCTTGCGCACCAGTGGCCTGAAGATCAGCACGGCCTCGGCCAGCAGCAGCAGCAAGGTGAGGACAAAGACGGTCAGGTGGATCTTCTCCACCGCCGCGCCCTTTTCGGCAGCTTCTGATGAAAACAACCTGGTCAGCGACTCATATTCGCGCCGGGCTTTCTCGGCGACATAGAGCCTGAGGGCGGCGAAGTGCGCGGTGGCATCAGGCGGCATCTCGGCGGACACCGAAACAGGCAGCAGGTTGAGGAATGAGTTGACCGTGTGCGCGAGTATCCGCGTCGACGCCTCGATCTGGCCGGGCGCTTCGTTGAAGAGCTTGGCTGCGTCTTCGGAAAGTTCAAGTTGGTGAAGCGGCGACCTCGTATCGGGCGATCCGTTGCGCAGGAGTTGCTCATGGGCGAGGAAACTGTCGAGCGCCGCCTTGAGATTCTGGCGTGCCTGGGTGCGCAGCCATTGCGCATCGGCCGTATAGGCCTCCGTCGCGCTCAGCAATATTCTCTGCGACAGCAATTGCTGGCGGGCGCCAAGTTCGATCAGGGCCGTCTTCTGGACGTTTGCCGAAATGACCGAGCTGAGCATGAAGAAACTGGCGGTCGCAAGCGACGCGATCAGCATCAGCGCTGCCGCATAAGATGCCTTGGTATTGCGCATGAGCCCATGCGCAAGCATCTGGTGTTTCGAGCTGGCCTCAGCGCTCGCCGACATGTCGATCCCCCGCTTCTTTACAAGAAGTTCCCCCGGGACAGCAAAATGCATTGAAATGATGAATTGCGTGTAAATTTGAAGAGTTTCGCGGCGTGGATCGGTGGATAATCCCAAAAAAGATGCTCGTTCAACCTTCTTGTGGCAGGAACTAATCAGGGGCGCATGTAAATTTGTCGAACTATTCTTGCCAAAGCGCGACGGTCCGCACTGGCAGTTCGGGAACCCTCTGTCCAGATTGCCGGAACTCAGTCTTTACTGATTTTGCAGGGCGGACGCTCGCTTTCATCCATCCTTAACCGTGTCTCGAACTCTCGGTGGATGGGGCTCATTCGCGCCAAATGATGCGCCTACCGACGGCTTGAACGCAGCCGATAGGACTCGCCCGATGGATGAAAAACAAAAGCCTTCCGAGAGATGGGCGCCACTCCAATGTTTGGGGCACGTCGCGCTGTTGTTTGCGCCCATTGCGATCGGACTTGGCGTGTTGATTGTGGTGTCGTCCGGCAAGGATCAGGGTGTGGACCAGGTGGTCACGAGTACCATCCAAAAGCGATAGCGTCTGGAGGTCCTGATCCGAGCAATGCCTTGGTTGGGATCACACGCGATCGGTCTACAAGATCACGGCGAAAGCTATAGTCGCCAGTCTAATGGACGACGCCCATTTTCTTCGCACGCAGCACCTCTGGCACCGCGATTGCAAACAGCACGCAAGCGGCTGCGACAAAGAGGAATCCACCGATAAGGACATAGACGCCTACGCCAACGACGCCGCCCATGAAGAAGGCTACGATTGTACTGGAATAAAGCTTGAGACGGGCAACTGCTGCCGGGCGATCAGGAGGACTGACTACCAAGGCCGCCAAGCCGAGACCAATGTCGGTAGCCATTCCCGAGACATGGGTTGTTCTCACTCTCGCCTGCGATATTCGGGACGACGCGGCGTTCTGTATGCCCATGATGAAGCTCAGGCACATGATCAAGACGATGCCGCTGTTCACTATTGGCAGCAGTACATCGAAAATTCCCACCATAACCAACAGGGCGGCTTCCACCGCGATACTGTAGGCGTAGATGGCTCGTACGCCTCGGCGACGGCCAAATTCGATCAGCAGCCCTGACCCAAACGCTCCTGCGATGAATGCAAGGACAAGTGAGGCGAAGAACGCCGCCAGGCTGAGCTTGCCCAAGCCGACATGATCAGAGAGGGCGGAAACATTGCCCGTCATATTCGCTGAGAAGAAGCCGGTCGCCTGGAAGCCGGCAGCGTTCACAGCGCCTGCTACGCCCGCGAGCAGCGCTGCAAGTCTGACATCGATGTCGAGCGATCGTTGGTCGCCTTCTCGGATCAGCATCCCTAGCCCTCATTCTGTGGCAACTGTAGCGAGGCGACCATGCAGTTCCAAGATGGAGCGCTGCGGTGCTCGGTGCCATCAACTCCCTGGGGGCGTTTCAGAGGTGCTGGTGTTTCGCAAGGGAACGCCAAGGCGAATCACGCCGTGATTTTGCCGGCCTGGAACATTTCGCGCCCGTCCACTCCATGTCGCGTGGATTGGCCGTGGTCATTTGGAAACCCTCGGAAATCAAGGGGACCTACTTGCAACATGACCCAACTACGGCCCAAAGCGAAGGCTTGGAGTATCTGGTTTTACTTGGGGAAGGGGTGGTGCCCAGACGCGGATTCGAACCACGGACACGCGGATTTTCAATCCGCTGCTCTACCAACTGAGCTATCTGGGCCTACTTCCAGGATCACGCCAAAAGCCTTGATCCGGACGCTTCGAGCGGTGCGCTGCACCCCTGAAAGCGGGTGGGTTATAACACGAGATTTGCCCCTGTCCAGCGCCTACGATGTCTTTTTCCAGAAAGAAATCACAGGCCGCTACGGAAGCTCAGGCAGCACCTCAGCTTCGTTCGCCGGCTTCGCTGCTGCTGGTTGAATCTTCTTCCTCGTCGTCGCGGGCGGGAATGACATAGGCGCCCGAAAGCCAGCGGTTGAGGTCGACTGCCTTGCAGCGCGGCGAGCAAAACGGGTAGCTGTCGCGTGCTGAGGCCTTGCCGCATTCGGGGCAGGGGTGCTTGGCGCGCAGCGGCGTGACGATGTCGTTGGGCTTGTCGGTCATACGCGCGCCCCGGCCTGCCAGTTGAGCTGGACCTGATAACCTTCGCCTGAGAGCAGCGAGGTCGTCTCGTAGAGCGGCAGGCCGACCACATTGGTGTAGGAGCCGACGAGCTTGACCACGAAGGTGCCGGCGAGGCCCTGGATGCCATAGCCGCCAGCCTTGCCGCGCCATTCGCCCGAGGCGAGGTAGTTTTCCATGTCCTGCTTCGACAGGCGCTTGAAGCGCACCCGCGTTTCGACGAGCCGCTGGCGCAGCTTGCCGGCGGGCGTCACCAGCGCAAGGCCGGTATAGACACGGTGCGAGCGGCCCGAAAGCAGCTGCAGACAATGCAGCGCCTCGTCCGAAGTCTCTGCCTTGGGCAGGATGCGGCGACCTACGGCCACCACCGTATCGGCAGCAAGGATGAAGCCGGAAGCCGGCTCGGCTTCCTTGGACAGGACGTCATGCGCCTTTTGCGCCTTGGTCACCGACAGGCGCTTTGCCAGCGAGCGCGGGTGCTCGGCCCGCATCGGGCGCTCATCGACATCGGCTGGAAACAGCCGGTCCGGCTCGATGCCCGCCTGCTGCAACAATTCGACGCGGCGCGGCGAACCCGAGGCAAGCACAAGCTTTTGCAGATCGCTCAATCCAAGATCCTGTAGGCTGAGGCCGGCCGACTGCCCTTGGGCTGTGGCGGCTTACTTGAAGCGGTAGGTGATACGGCCCTTGGTCAGGTCGTAGGGCGTCATTTCGACGAGGACCTTGTCGCCGGTGAGAACGCGGATGCGATTCTTGCGCATGCGACCGGCGGTATGGGCGATGATTTCGTGTTCGTTTTCGAGCTTGACCCGGAACATCGCATTCGGCAACAATTCCGTAACAACGCCCGGAAACTCGAGGACTTCTTCCTTCGGCATTCGGTACCTTTGGTTTGGATGGCTTTTCCCGGCGATCTGGCCGGAATTTTCGCGGAACCTATATGATAATCCGCGCTTTGTGAACACGCTTAATCGGCGTCGTTTTCTGCTGCCTTTTGCGCGAATCTTTCGCCCATTCTGACCTTCAGCCGCTCACGGACATCGCGATAGGCGTTCATGATCTGGTCGCGCGTGCCCGTTACCGCCGTTGGGTCGGGTGTCGGCCAGTATTCGACGTCGATTGCCATCGAACGGGTGAATTCGAGCGCTGCGTGATGCGCTTCGGGCGCCAGCGTGACGATCAGGTCGAAATAGTCGTCTTCGAGATCATCGAGGGTGCGTGGCTGGTGTTCTTTGAACCCCATGCCTTCTTCGGCAAGAACGGCATCGACGAAAGGGTCGCGGTCGCCAGCGCGCACGCCGGCTGAAGCGACGAAGATCGAAGGCGGCAAATGATGGCGGGCAATCGCTTCGGCCATCGGCGAGCGGACCGAATTCATTCGACACATGAACAAGATAGAGCGCGGGGAGGTGCTGTTTGCCGCCATATGTCATCCGCGCCAGTGAAGCACGCAGATCAGCGTGAAGAGGCGACGGGCTGTGTCGAAGTCGATCTCGATCTTGCCGGAAAGGCGGTCGAGCAGCGTTTGCGATCCCTCATTGTGCAGGCCGCGCCTGCCCATGTCGATCGCCTCGATCTGGCTGGGCGTCGAAGAGCGGATCGCTTCATAGTAGCTTTCGCAGATCATGAAGTAGTCCTTCACGATGCGGCGGAACGGGGTCAGCGACAGGATGTGGGTCACAACCGCTTCGCCATGTTCGCGCGAGATGGCGAAGACCAGCCTGGCGTCGACCAGCGACAGCTTGAGCCGGTAGGGCCCATGGCCGTCGTCATTGATCGGATGGAAGCTATTTTCCTCGATCAGGTCGAAGATCGCGACCGCGCGCTCATGCTCGACGTCGGGCGTCGAACGGCCGATCGATTCGTCGAGTTCGACGTCGACCAGGCGGGAGCGTGCGTGGCCTTTGTCGGACATGGCCGCCTACATGTTCAATCTGATGGCGACTGAGCGCGCATGGGCGTCCAGACCTTCGGCCTTGGCCAATGCGATCGCCGCAGGCGCCAGCGCCCGCAACTGTTCGGGGCCGAGCTTCAGGATGGAGCTGCGCTTGACGAAATCGAGCACAGTCAGCCCCGAGGAAAAGCGCGCCGAGCGTGCCGTGGGCAGCACATGGTTCGGACCGCCGACATAGTCACCGATGACTTCGGGCGTATGCTTGCCGACGAAGATCGAGCCCGCGTTGCGGACGCGCGCCAGCAGCGCTTCCGGCTCGGCGACGGCGAGTTCGAGATGTTCGGCAGCGATTCGGTCGATCAGCGGGATCGCCTTGTCGAAATCCTCGACCAGGATCACCGCGCCAAAATCGCGCCAGCTGGCCGCTGCCGTCTCGGCGCGGGGCAGGAGCTTGATCTGGCGTTCGACCGCTTCTTCCACCGATTTGCCGAAGGCGGCGTGATTGGTGATCAGGATAGACTGCGCCGACACGTCGTGTTCGGCCTGCGCCAGCAGGTCGGCGGCAAGCCAGTCGGGATCGTTGTCGCTGTCAGCCACGATCAGCACTTCCGAGGGGCCGGCGATCATGTCGATGCCGACGGTGCCGAACACCTGGCGCTTGGCAGCCGCCACATAGGCGTTGCCGGGGCCGACGATCTTGGCGACGGGGCGGATGGTTTCGGTGCCATAGGCAAGGGCGGCAATCGCCTGGGCGCCGCCGACGCGGTAGATCTCGGACACGCCGGCGAGGTCGGCTGCGACCAGCACCAGCGGATTGATGACGCCGCCGGTGGCGGGCACCACTATGACGATGCGTTCGACGCCTGCAACCTGGGCCGGCACAGCGTTCATCAGCACCGAACTCGGATAGCTCGCCGTGCCGCCGGGAACATAGAGCCCGACAGCCTCGACAGCGGTCCAGCGCGAGCCAAGCTCGACGCCGATCGGGTCTACATAACGGTCGTCCTTGGGCATCTGGCGGGCATGATGCGAGCGGATGCGGTCACGGGCAAAGCGCAGCGCCTCTACAATCTCGGGGTCGGCGTTGACATAGGCCTGGTCGATGTCCGCGCGCGTCACGGCGATGCCGAGCGTGGTAAGGTCGGCGCGGTCGAATTTCTTGGTGTAGTCGATCAGGGCCGCATCGCCACGGCTGCGCACATCGTCGATGATGGCGCGCACAGTGGCGTCGACGTCGGGCGACACTTCGCGCTTGGTGGTCAAGAAGGCGGCGAAGCGCTTCTCGAAGTCGGCGTCGGATTGGCTAAGCGTGATGGCCATGGAAAATGCTCAGGTCTTGTGAATGGGGCGGGAGGAGGCCTGCCAGGCAGCGCCTGTATCGGTCAGCCGGGCCTCGATCACCTCGACCTCGAGCCGGATTGCGGCATCGCCGGAAAACAAAAGCTCGATTGTTCCGGCAGGACCTTCGTCCTGCGCGAAACCGATGGCCAGAAGCTCCAGCACCTCGTCGGTCTTGGTGCGCGAAATGCCGAACATCTTGACCGACAGCACGCGGTCGAAATGCAGGATCGAGCGCCGGCGCTCATATCTGGGGCGGAAGAACCCCTTCTTGGTTTCCCAGGCGAAGCGGTTCATCGCCATCGCAAAGCGCTTGGCGGGCGCGTCGAAAGCGAGGTCGCCGACCTTGATCACCGCATCCTGCACATGGGCCGAGACGATCTCCAGATCTTCTTCGTCGAGGGCGACTAGCTTGAGCTGATTCATGTCCGGTCGGCTGCCTGTGCGGGAAGGTGATGCTTCCGGCTTTGTTAGGCGGTCTTGCTGCTAAAGGGAAGGCAGTAAGGGAGTAGGGCAGTAAGGCAGTAAGGACCGACTGCCCTACTGCCTTATTGCCCTAATGCCTTAACATCAGCCGCTGATGCGCTCGATCACCGCGCCGCAACGCGACAGCTTCTCTTCCAGCCGCTCGAAACCACGGTCGAGATGGTAGACGCGGTTGACCGTCGTTTCGCCTTCGGCGGCAAGGCCGGCGATGACCAGCGACACCGAAGCGCGCAGGTCGGTCGCCATCACGGGCGCACCCTTGAGCTTGGAAACGCCTTCAACGATCGCCGTCTGGCCAGAAAGCGTGATGTGGGCGCCAAGGCGGGCGAGCTCCTGCACATGCATGAAGCGGTTTTCAAAGATCGTCTCGGTGATCTTCGACTTGCCCTTGGACATGGTCATCAGGCCCATGAACTGTGCCTGAAGATCGGTTGGGAAGCCTGGGAATGGTTCCGTGGTGACGTCGACCGGCGAAATGCCCGAACCGTTGCGCAGTACGCGGATGCCCGAATTGGTCTCGATGATCTCGGCGCCGGTCTGGGAGATCACGTCGAGCGCGCCCTGCAAAAGGTCGGCACGCGCGCCTTCGAGCAGAACGTCGCCGCCGGTCATGGCGACCGCCATGGCATAGGTGCCGGTTTCGATGCGGTCGGGGATGACGCGGTGGCGCGCGCCCGACAGCGAATCGACGCCTTCGATGGTGATGGTCGAGGTGCCAGCGCCTGAAATCTTCGCACCCATCGCGTTGAGGCACTCGGCGAGATTGACGACTTCGGGCTCACGCGCGGCGTTTTCGAGCACTGTTTCGCCACGTGCAAGCGTTGCTGCCATCATCAGCACATGGGTGGCGCCGACCGAAATCTTGGGGAAGGTGTAGCGGTTGCCGGTGAGGCGGTTCTTGGCGGAAGCCAGGATGTAGCCGTTTTCGACCTCGATCTTGGCGCCGAGCGCCTGCAGGCCGTCGATGAACAGGTCGACCGGCCGTGTGCCGATGGCGCAACCGCCCGGTAGCGACACCTTGGCTTCGCCCATGCGGGCAAGCAACGGCCCGATGACCCAGAAGCTGGCGCGCATCTTGGAAACCAGCTCATAGGGAGCGGTGGTGTCGACGATGTTGCGGGCGGTGAACGAGATGGTGCGCGAATAGCCTTCGCCCTGGCGCTCGCGGCGGCCGGAGACGGAATAGTCGACGCCATGATTGCCCAAAATGCGGATCAGCTGCTCGACATCGGCCAGATGCGGCACGTTTTCGAGCGTCAGCGTATCGTCGGTGAGCAGCGAGGCGATCATCAGGGGAAGGGCTGCATTCTTCGCGCCCGAGATCGGGATGATTCCGGTCAGCTCGTTGCCGCCGACAATTCTGATGCGATCCATTGGCCGTCGTTTCTCCGGGCGATGCCGGTTCTGGCGAGAAATTTTCTTGCCGCCGTCTAGACCATCGCGCTTTCAGGTTCAAGAAACCCGGTTTTGCCGGTCCGTGCGCCAAGCGCCTGCCATTGCCGGTCAGGCCTTCTCGGGTTTTTCCGTCTCTCCCTCAGCCGCGGCAAGGCCTTCCGGCCTCGTATCGGCTTCGCCTGTACGTCGCGAGCGCGCCTGCGCCTTGCGTTTCATCAGGTTGGCGCGCAACTCGGCTGCGAGCCGTGCCTGACGCTTGTCGGCACCGCTTGAGGGCACTTTTGGTTTCGACGACATGTGGTGGTCCCCGCTTGTCGATCGTTCACAGCGGCTTGGCAACGGAAATGGCCAGTATTGTGGCGTAAGGGGGCCTGTGGAAAATGATACACGATTTGGTGCAACTCATAACTTGCGCTGCCGGGAATCATGTGGCACAAGCCGCCCCGTTCACGGTTGCTGCCGTAGCTCAGTGGTAGAGCACTCCCTTGGTAAGGGAGAGGTCGAGAGTTCAATCCTCTCTGGCAGCACCATTTTTCCCCAAGCGTCGTCAAAAGCATAGAGTTTTCCATGGCTTCCGATTGGTCGGACTGTTATGGGATTGTGCTCTGGGTATGGCTGGAAGACGGTGGCGGATGCGGGGCCTCTCCAAACGAAAAGGCTCGGATGTCTGGCAGGGGCGTTTCCGAATCCCCGAGCGTCTTTGGTGCGAAAGGGACAAACTGCGGTCCCTTGGAGTCGTTGACCTAAGGGCAAGCCAAGAGTTCACGCGAAGCACTGGCCACCACGACCGCGACAAGGCGGGCGCGGAGTACCGCTCCATGCTGATCGCGTGGGACGCCAAAATGGACGCATGGCGGTCGCTGCTCGAATCAGGACCTCAGGAGCTTTCACACAGGCAGGCTGTCGGACTCGCCGCTGACCACGCTCGGGCCTTTCTGGCGGCCCATGAGGACAATCCACACAGTGCCCCGGCTGTCCCTCAGCTCATCTGGCCGGTTCAAGATGGTGGCGAGTTGGATAGGGTTGTGGCTGCGATGCCTCCCGATGTTCGCACCAAGTTCGAAGCGGACTTGCGGAAAGCTACAATGGGGGGAATGGGGAGGGCGCGGCAGCGCATCCTCCGTTTCCTAATGAAGTACCCTGCCGCCCTGCCAGCCTTCTCAACGCACATGGTGGCACTCTTTGAGGCCAAGCATGGGAAAGACGCGGACAATGCGTTGGCGGGCCATAAGCTGACTGTCACGGCGGATACACGGCAAGACGTGTTGGATGCCATGGCGTCCCTTATGGCCAAGGCTCGGGGTGGGCTGGAGCGGCGCAAGCACTACGACTACGGTCCGGTGCCAGAGCTTGAGGTTGCTCCCACCTTCGTGGCTCCCGCTCGAACGGCCAAGTCGCCTCCGCCAGTGACTTTCAGTGCGATTGTGGATGAGCAGGCTCGAAAGCGGAAGGCGGGGGCGGGCTCAAGGCCCATGCCCGAGAAGTCCATCCAGAAGTACAAGCGGCTCGGAGAGGACTTCGCCCGATCCCGAGGCTCCAAGGATGCCGCGACGGTGAAGGTCTCGGAGGTGGAGGAGTGGCTGGACGCGATGCTAGGCGCGGGGAAGGTCGGCAATCGGTCAATCGCAGACAGGATCGTGAGTCTGGGGACCATCATTAACTGGGGGAAGCGTCAAAGAGAGCACCGCGAGGCCATGGCTGGGGCCGAGGTTGTCTCCGGTCGCGTGGAGCTGCCCTCTTACGTCGAGAAGCCCGCGAGCGACACCTCGTACACGCTTGAGGAGGCCCGTGCGGTCCTGCAAGCAGCTCGCAATGAGGCGGATACCAGTAAGAGGTGGCTGCCCTGGCTGTGCCTATATGGCGGCCTACGTATCGGTGAAGCGGAAGGCCTGAGGCAAGAGGACTTCTTCCAGGCGGAGGGCGAGTGGTTCTTCCGCGTGACAAGCGCCGGCAAGCGTTCCCTCAAGACGGCGAATAGTGAGCGAGTGGTCCCGGTCCATCCTGCTCTGGTCGGGGAGGGGCTCTTGGAGTGGCTTGAGGGACGACCCAAAGGGCAACTCTTCCGTCCGTCTGCATATTCATACATGGGGCGTTGGGTGCGCTCCAAGTCGGTTGGGATCACCCGCAAAGGCGTCTCACCTAATCACGGCTTGAGGCACCTGTTTGTTGCTCTATGCCGGCGTGACGGTGTGGACTCGGAGGCGGCGGAATATCTTGCGGGCCACGCTACGGCGAAGGTCCACGCCAAGTATGGCTCCACGGAAGTCATGTTGCCGGGGCTTGCGGTGGAGATGCGGAAGATCAAGCCTTTGTTGTCGATAAATCGCAGGGCGGGTTGAGGGGGGCGTTGAAGTGAACGATGCCGTGGAGGGTAGAGGGGAGCGTGACGAGGTTTTCGGCAGCCTCAATCGCTTGAATGGAATATTGCAGGGCCTTGACGAGCGAGGACTGGTTCTTTCACTCGCGGCCTTCGCGGAGGAGGCACTTGGTGATCTCATTAAGTCATTTCTTCTCCCAGGAGATTCGACCGAAAGGCTGCTCGACGGGTTCAACGCACCAATCGGAACTTTCTCCGCCCGCTCTAAGATGGCGTACTCCCTCGGCCTAATAACGAAGTTTCAATATGAAGACCTCGAACGGCTGAGGAGAATTAGAAATGAGTTCGCGCACAGCTGGGAGCCATTGACTTTTGGTGACCAAAGTATCGCGGCGCACATCACGGCTCTTCACTTTAGCTGCCTGATTGAATCCTTTCCTGAGTCTCCTCAGGAGAAGGTTCGGCTTTGTTTTGGTGCGTTGTTGATGGAGTTGCGGTCAACTACCAATCAAATCGGTAGGCATAGTCAACGGGCCAAGGTGCTTGGAAACCATTTAGTCCCAGGAGTCGTTGGCACGTTTGATGAGCAAATCGCAAAATGTCGCGAGAACTTGGCGAAGGTGGCAGGAGAGTTGAAGGATGCCTCAGGTGAGCGGCGGAGGTTTCTCCTTGCTACCCGCTTGAGGTGGGAGGGAGTTCTCGCCATAGCGGGGATCAATGCTCCTGCTGAACGCAAGCAGGAGGTCCGAAAACTTCAGGCCGAGTTTCAGGCCTGGAATGTTCCGCCAAAAGATTACTGAAACTGGCACTGCAAGGCCGGGGACGCGAGAATGGATAGAGGGAGAGGCATCCCGCCTGGGTTTGAACGCCACGTCGGTTAGCCTCTAGAAATCTTCCGCATCCTTTTTGCTTGCCGCTTCAACGCCATATTTGTGGCTTGGGCATCGTGAATCAGGGTGTCGAACTCGGAAGCTGCAGTCCCGTCGCCGCCCAGTTTTCCTTCCAATTTCGCCACCATTTGGCGAGACGCCAGGAGCAAATTCTCTGCCTGTTGCGCGGTGTTGTGGGCATCATCAACAATGGCAGTCGATAGTCTCATGTTGATTTCCACTGAGAGCTGACCCGGCGTTTCCACCGAGAAGTGACCCGCCTTTAGGTATCGTTCGTGTTGGTGGTGGTGGTCAAGTTCGTGCGTTTCTCCTTCGTTGTTTTGGGTTCATGCGCCGAACTGTTCTTGAAGCGAAAGC
>NZ_JBFTPR010000038.1:0-15286 GCF_056398585.1 Aminobacter sp. 01T433 | reverse complement strand
GGCGGTGGCGAGATCCTGGACGCCGAGCCTAACGGCGGCGACCGCCTGGTCGAGCTGGTCGAGGGCTTTTTGAAGACCTTCCATCATGCGTCTCCCTGAGATGACTTCTTCGACTTGGCAGCCGGCTTCTTGGCGGCAGTGGGTTTTTGGGCTTTGGCAGCGGCTACCTTTTCAGGAGCCGGTTTTGCGGACGCGGCCTTCTCAGGCGCGGCCACAGCCACGGCACTGGCGAAGTTGGGGTGAACCACGCGGCCGCCATCGGTCAGCATCGTTGCCTTGACCAGCTCGTCGTCGCGGTTGATGGCGATCTGCTTGGAGGCCTTGTCGACCATGGTCTCCAGAAACGCGAACAGATTCTTGGCATAAAGCAGCGAGGCCGAGGCCGCGACCCGGCCCGGCACGTTGAGGTGGCCGACGATCTTGACGCCATTTTCAGTGGTCACGACCTTGCCGGCCTGAGCGCCCTCGACATTGCCGCCACGTTCGACGGCGAGATCGACAAGCACCGAGCCCGGCTTCATCGAGGCGACCATGGCCGCAGACACCAGTTTTGGCGCCGGACGGCCCGGGATCAAGGCGGTGGTGATGACGATGTCCTGCTTGGCGATGTGCTCGGCGGTGAGCGCCGCCTGCTTGGCCTGGTATTCCTTGGACATTTCCTTGGCGTAGCCACCTGATGTCTCGGCTGCCTTGAATTCCTCGTCTTCGACAGCGAGGAACTTGGCGCCGAGCGAGGCGACCTGCTCCTTGACCGCCGGACGCACGTCGGTGGCAGTGACGATCGCACCCATGCGGCGGGCGGTAGCAATCGCCTGCAGGCCGGCAACGCCGACGCCCATGATGAACACTTTCGCCGCCGGCACAGTGCCGGCCGCCGTCATCATCATCGGCAAGGCGCGGTCATATTCACCCGCACCGTCGATCACTGCCTGGTAGCCGGCAAGGTTTGCCTGCGACGACAAAACGTCCATCACCTGGGCACGCGTAATGCGCGGCATCAGTTCCATGGCGAAGGCCGTCACGCCCGCCTTGGCCATCGCCGCAAGTGCAGCGTCGTTGCCATAGGGGTCCATGATGGCAAGCACGGCGGCACCTGGCTTGTAGCCCTTCAGCTCGGCGTCGCTCGGACGCCTGACCTTCAGCACGACGTCGGCGCGTCCCGCATCGGCGGCCTTGCCGATGACAGCACCGACAGCGGCGAAATCGGCATCGGGAATGCGCGACAAGGTCCCTGCCCCTGTCTCGACAACCACATCAAAACCTAGCCCCACCAGGCGTTTCACCGTATCCGGCGAAGCCCCGACACGGGTTTCAATCAATTCAAGCTCTTTGGGGATGAATATCGTGCCGGACATCCGGGCTCTCCGCGCAAATGTTCGTCCGCCGGGAGATTTCCCGGCGGCTCTCATGCCGCTATTGTCGCAATTGCCGTAAAGACGGATCGGCTGAACCGACTAGGTGCCGATGCCCTAATGGGCGACAAGGATGCCCTTGGCCTCAAAGATCGCCCGAATCTGCCGGACATAGCCGTGATAGTCCTTGTCCTCGTGGGTCTTGCTCCACTGGCGTGGGCGCGGCAGGTCGATCTTGAGATCAAGGTCAATGCGGCCAGGGCGCGGCGACATAACAAGCACGCGGTCGGCGAGAAACACTGCCTCGTCGATGCCATGGGTGATGAACAGGACCGTGTTGCGCAAGCGAAGCCACATCGACTGTAGATCCATGATCATTTGTTCGCGGGTCAGCGCGTCAAGCGCACCAAAAGGCTCGTCCATCAGCAGCAGGCCGGGCTCTTGGATCAGCGCCCGGCAGATCGCCACGCGCTGGCGCATGCCGCCCGAGAGCTCGGACGGAAATTTGTTGCCGAACCCTTCAAGCCCGACCTGGGCCAGCAATTCTTCGGCTCGAGCCCTGTATTTTGCCACGTCGAGCTTCTTGATCTCGATCGGCAGCAGGATGTTGTCGAGCACCGAGCGCCAGTAGAGCAACAGATCCGACTGGAACACGACGCCGGTTTTGGGATGCGGCCTGTTGACGCCGTCGCCGTCGATGGCGATGCTGCCGGTCGAGGCAGGCGTAAGGCCGGCTAGAAGTGAAAGCAGCGTGCTCTTGCCGCAACCGCTGGGCCCGACTACGGCAACGAAACTGCCGGGCTCGATCTTGAGATCGATTTTGTCGAGGGCAAGGACATCATCGTCCTCGCGTGTCTTGTAGATCTTGGAAAGCCGCGAAATGTCGACCGCCGCGCCCATCTGGGTAGTGGCACTCATGGGATTGCCTCACTGAACCTGTTTTTGTTGTCGGCTGCTCCGGCAGCCGGCCTATTTGGCGGAGTCGCGCTTGTAGGTAACTCGGCTCTCGATGGTATCGATGATGAAATAGAGCATCACGCCAAGCCCGGAGATCGTGACCACTGTGGCGAAATTGAGCGTAGTGTCGAACTGCGAGTTGGCCTGGAGTTGCAGGTAACCAAGACCGCGTTCGGCAGCAACATACTCGCCGATAACGGCACCGATGACGGCAAGCGACACCGCCACCTTGAAGCCACCGAAGATATTGGGCAGTGCCGCTGGCAGACGGACCTTGAAGAAGGTCTGCCATTCGCTGGCCCCCATCGAACGGACGAGATTGACCAGGTTTTTGTCCAGCGATTGCAAGCCGACCACCGTCGAGATGACGATCGGGAAGAACGAGATCAGGAAGGCCAGCGTGATCTTGGGCGCCCAGCCGTAGCCGAGATACAGCACCAGCAGCGGCGCAAGTGCGACCTTCGGCACCGTCTGCAGGGCGACCAAGATCGGATAGATGGCGCGCTCGAAGGCCCTGGAATAGAAGATCGACAGCGCCAGGGGGACGCCGACCAGTACCCCCAGGGCAAAGCCGGCGACAACTTCGAACAGCGTCACATAGCCATGGGAGGCGAGCAGCGGCAGTTCGTTGACGATCCGCGTGGCGATAGCCAGCGGGGTCGGCAGAACGAACTCCGAGAGCCCCGACCAAGGAACCAGAACCTGCCAGGCGCCAAGCAGCACGATCGCGAGAATAAGCGCCGAATAGCGCTCAAGCCAGGGGCCTCGCGATTTCTTCTTGCTGCTCATGTTCTTGCCTTGCTTTTTCTGCGCCTGACCGGCGCCGATTACATCCGTGCTCGCCACCGTAGCCTCACTGCGTCAGAAGTTCATTGGTATAAAAGGTCGAGATGGGCTTCGGTTCGCCGATATCGTCGACGCTGCCGATCAGCTTGAGCGCATCGGCAATCGTATTTTCATCAACCCATCCTAGAGGTTTGCCTGTGGCTGCCGGAATGGATTTAGAAGTCGCCTCGACTTGCTCGCGGACAACCTTGTCGGATGGCCCAGCCTGCCATACCGCCTTCAAAGCAGCGGTTGCGGCTGCAGGATCACTGCGCGACATTTCGATTGCTTTGCTTGTGACGGAAAGGAAACTGCGAAGCGCGTCGCCCTTCTTCTCTACACCGTCGGCGCTAGCGACAACCGCTAGTCCAGGGACAGCAAGGCCAAACTCCTCCATATCAAGGACAGCAAAATTGGTGGAAGTCTTGTCTATAAGAACAGGAAGATCGCTTGTTCGGTACACGCCAACCACATCGACCTTCTTCTGCACAAACTGTGGAATGCGGGTCTGGCTGTCCATCTGGATCTTGCTGATCTTCGTACAGTCTATTTTGTTCTGAGTGCAGAAAACGCCCATGTATGCAGTTGAAGTTTCGCCTATCGAGCTAGCGATAGACTTTCCTTCAAGATCACTTGGTTTTACGACCGGATTCTCGGGATGCGATATAAGGACAATGGGCGCAGCCGGCTGGTAAAGAGAGATAATCTTGACAGGCATGCCCTTTTGGATAGCCGTAATCGCAAATATTCCAGGAACCACTGCAAGGTCTTCCTGGCCTTGGAGAAGGGCTGCGAGGGCCGCCTGGGCACCGGCGCCTTCGCCGAGCGTCACGGTGAGGCCAGCGTCCTTATAGAGCCCCTTTTCTTGACCCAGGTAGAAGAAGCCGTATTCCCCCTTCAGCTTCCAGCTAAATCGTAGATTGACGTCCTCGGCCATGGCGGCCTGAGATGCCAGAACGGTGGTGACGGCAGTCGCGGCAATGAGTGCTGCGCTGCGAACGAGACCTGTGGCGTACAACATTTCTCTCCTCCCTAACGAGCACCACGCGGGCGCCCTATGGCCCGAAGGCCTGCCTCTCTCCCCCGAACAAGGCGTGACAACTCACGCTCTCAAACCCCATTCTTGATCTCATAGTGTGATCACAATTGACCTTTGTCAAGCGACGAATCTGTGCTTGCCTCTAACAAATGTCGGACCTCCCGGAGCGAGCGCCGCAACCACGAGACCTCTCCGGCAAGCATCGGAAATCGCTGCGGGTTTCGCCACGCGTCGTGACGTCGCGACCAAGCTTTGGCCGGTCGCGGCCTGCGCCATCGCCATGGCCAACACAAAATGTCTGGGCTAAATTCTGATGCGAGTGGGGTTTCGGACTGTCAATGCGCAACGGCGAATGTGCTTGGCAGCGAATTTTCGATCGCCGTGCAGCTCAAGTTGCGGGCGATGAAAACCAGCCATCCACGCGGCATGCCTTCAGGCCAGTGTGGCAGATATTCCGGGGGATAAACGACGTGCTGGACGCCTTGGATGACCACGGGTCGCGGGTCGCCCCTGACCGGCAGCAGACCCTTCACACGCAGGATCGATTGCCCACGCCCGGCCAAAAGCAATTCCAGCCAGTCGACGAATGCCACCCAATCGACTTCCCTGTCGACCTCGACGGTGAAGGTCTCGATGCCGTCACTGTGCTTGCCCGCCATCGGAGTGTCGGCCATTTCGAAATGGCGCGGCTCCCACGTCTCGTCATAATCGAAGACGTCTGCCGCACGCGGCATGCTTGCGCGGCTGGAGACAAGCTGCCTGACCTGCGGGTTCACCTTGCCGACTTCTTGGCCAAGCGCATCAAGCCGCCAGGGCTCGACAAGGTCCGACTTGGTGATGACCACGCAATCGGCCAGCGCTACCTGCTGGACGGCCTCGGCGAAATTACCGATGCTGTTGGCACCGCTGACGCCATCGACGGTCGCTACGATACTTCCCGCCCGATAGCCGCGGCGGAGCTGGATATCGCTCATTACCGCCTGCATGATCGGCGCTGGATCGGCGAGGCCTGTGGTTTCAACCACGACCCGGCGGAAAGGCGCCACCTCGCCTCGACGGACCATCGCCAGAAGGTCCGCCAGAGTGGAAACGAGATCATCACGCACTGCGCAACATAGGCAGCCAGACGAAAGCAGCACCGCGTCTTCGGAAACTTCGCGCACCAGCAAATGATCGAGCCCGATTTCGCCGAATTCGTTGATGATCACCGCCGTGTCAGCAAGATCCGGCTCGCCGAGCAGATGCCTGAGAAAGGTGGTCTTGCCGCTTCCAAGGAAGCCGGTCAGAACATGGACCGGAATTCTTTCGTCAATCGTGGATGCGGCAGGCTGCACGGTCAGCTGACCTCGAAGATCGCGTCGATCTCGACGGGCACGTTGCGCGGCAGTGAATAGCAACCAACGGCAGCGCGGGCATGGCGCCCGGCCTCGCCGAACACTTCGACCATCAGGTCGGAGGCACCGTTGATGACCTTGGGGTGATCCTTGAAGTCGGGCTCGGCATTGACGAAGCCGCCAAGCCTGATGACGCCGACAACACGATCGAGGTCGCCATCAAGCGCTTGCTTGAGCTGGGCAAGGATGTTGACAGCGCAAAGGCGGGCGGCCGCCTGGCCTTCCTCAATGGAAAAATCCGAACCAAGCTTGCCGGTGTACTTGTCCTTGCCGGCCTCGCTCGGCACTTGGCCTGAAATGTAGACTTGGTTGCCCAAGCGGCGCGCCGGCACATAGTTGGCCAAGGGCGCTACGGTCGCGGGCAGGCTGATGCCCAGACGGACGAGATTCTGTTCAGCCTTACCGGCCATGGCGTATCCTCCCAGATCTTAATGTCAGTAGTCGAATTGAAGTTCCGGCCCCTGCGCGAAAGGCAGCTCGATGCCTTGCGAGCCGGCAACGCTGAGCAGCGCCTTGCAGGTGGTGCGGATGTCGTGGACGATGCCCTTCTTGGCAGCGTTGGCGTTGCCTTCCTTCAGCGCGCCAAGAATGTCTTCATGATCAGCGGCGTTCCACGGCATCGAAGGGATCAGCAGCGACATGTACATGGTCGGGCCGAACTGTAGCCACAGCGATTCGATCAGCGGCATCAGCACTTCAGAGTCGGCCGCTTCGTAGAGCGTAAAGTGAAATTTCTGGTTGAACGACAAGCAGTTCAGGATGTCGCGCTTGTCGATCGCCACAAGCAACTGCTTGTTGATCGAAGCGAGCTCGGTGATCAGCGTTGGCGTTGCCTTCTTGGCAGCCAGCTCGGCCGCCATACCTTCAAGCATCTCGCGCACGGCAAAGAGGTCGCTCAGCTTATCCGGGCTCAGCCGTGGCACGCGCACCGAACCGCCCTTGGTTTCCTCAAGCGCATTGGCAGCCACCAGACGGCTCAGAACCTCGCGCACAGGCATCGGGCTGGTGCCAAATCCGGCCGCCAGTTTGCGCAGGCTCATCACTTGGCCGGGCAGGAAAGCCCCAACCATGAGACCTCTGCGCATATAGCGCAGCACATGCTCATGGACATGCCCGCGTTCTTTCTTGGCGGGTTCCTTGCCGTCTTTGGCGCCGTCGATTTTGTCTATCCGCATTCCGCTTCTCCGCCTCTCGTCGGTGTCCTCAAGATTTGCGCTTTACGAGGAACGACGCCATGTTGCGATCTTGCCGCAGATATACGCCGACCGGGGGCAGAAGTTGACAGGCCGCAATCTGTGATCTCATATTGTGATCAATAAATGAACTTTCCCTGCACGGCAACCTTTAACTGCCGCCGATCGATGCGCAGCCAGGCACCAGATGCCGCAATCAACCGGCCTGCGCCCCTTGCGCAACTGACAACCCTCCCGCACGCGATCGCTGCGGCAATTGCTGAGGCCTCCGATGACCATGCCCGCTTTCGACCAGGCAACCTTGCGCGTCACAATTGCTGCGGCCGCGCTACGGGGACGATACGTGCTGCGCAACGTCCGTCTCAACAATGCCGTGATAAAAGCAAGTGCCATCGAAACCGCGTGTGCCGAGTTCTTTCTCGCCGACCTGACTGTAGAGCAAGGCAAGATATTGGCAACAACCCCAGCGGGTGATCCGGCCGGCTTCCACCTGGGCGGAACGGCGCAGATAGATTGCGGCGGCAGGGTTGTTTTGCCAGCCTTTATCGATTGCCATACGCATCTCGACAAGGGCCACATCTTGCCCAGGACATCCGATGCCGACGGCACGTTCACTGGGGCATTGGCAGCCACAAAGGCCGATCGCGCGGCCAACTGGTCGGCTGATGACATCGCTCGGCGCATGGATTTCGCGCTGCGTTCGGCGCATCACCACGGTACCTCGGCCATCCGCACGCATCTTGATTCGCTGCCGCCGCAGGACGCCATCTCGTGGCCGGTCTTCGAGGAAATACGGGCCGAGTGGCGCGGCCGGATCGAGCTACAGGCTGCCTGCCTGTTCGGCATCGATTTCGCTCGCGACGAGGCATTCTTGAAAGGCATCGCCAAGCGCGTGACAGCAGCTGGTGGCATTCTGGGTGCTGTCGCCTATCCCGCGCCAGATCTCGATGACCTTCTCGACAGCATGTTCGCAGCCGCCACCAAATACGGTCTCGACCTCGATTTCCACGCCGATGAGACCGCCGATCCATCCGCCGATGGGCTGCGCCGCATCGCCGAGGCAGCGCTACGGTCGCGCTTCGCAGGCAAGGTGCTCGTCGGCCACTGCTGCTCGCTCGCCATGCAGGACGACGCAAACATCGACGCGACGCTCGAGAAGGTCGCCGCCGCCGGTCTTTCGGTGGTGTCGCTGCCGACCTGCAATCTTTATCTCCAAGATCGACGGCATGACGGAACGACGCCAAGGTGGCGGGGCGTGACGCTGCTGCACGAGATGAAGCGGCGCGGGATCCCGGTGGCGCTTGCCTCTGACAATACGCGCGATCCGTTCCATTCCTATGGCGATCTCGACATGCTCGACACCTGGCGCCTAGGCACACGCGTGCTGCACCTCGACCATCCGGCAGGCGTTTGGCCAAAAACCGTGTCGGTAACACCTGCCGCGATCATGGGCCTCGACGACAAGGGCATGGTCGCCGAAGGACAGGTGGCCGATTTCATACTGTTCGAAGGCCGTTCGTGGTCGGAAGTGCTTTCGCGCCCGGAAAGCAATCGTATCGTTGTTCGCAGCGGCGCGCCGATTGCGACGTCCCTGCCATCTTATGCCGAGTTGGACGAGCCGATCGGCTGAAAACCGCCAGAACAAATCAGGCGCCGGTCTCCCGGCGCCTGATGACAACTGCACAGTGGCTTAGAAGCCTCAGGCGGTCGCGCCGACCTGATATAGCTCCACCTTGGTGCCGTCGGGATCGGCGATATAGATCGTCAGCCCATAGGGCCCGTCATGCAGCTCGTTGAAATAGCGCACGCCGGCCTTCTTGAGCTTGGTATCAAGAGCGCGGACGTCATTGACCTCAAAGGCAATGTGGTCGAGCTGGCGATGATCGCTGGCCTTGCCGTGAATGAGGGCGATGCCCTGATGGAAGGCGGTGAACGGACGCCCATCCGCGAGCGGTTTGGCCGCTCGGATCGTGAAACCGAGTTGGTTGGTGTAGAAGGCAACCGACGTGTCGATGTCGTTGACCATGATCAGCTGGTGGCCGTAGTTGGTGACGCGTGGCTTGACCTGCTCGCCAATCCAGTCGAGCACTTCCGACGACGGTGCGATCTCGCAGAAATACTGCTTCCAGATCTGCTTGGCGGTTGCTTCCCATTCAGCATTGACGCCCGACACGCAGTCATCGATGGCGATCACATCGAGATCGCGTAGATAGGCTTCGCGGATCGAGGTCTCGACGCAGGCATTGGTGGTCGCGCCGGTGATGAACAGATGCTGGGTGCCCAGCATCTTCAGCATCATTTCGAGACGGGTCTCATAGAACGCGCCGAAGCGATGCTTGCGGATGACGAAAGACGGGTCGAAATCGGCGAGCGGCTTCAGCTCGTCGATGATCTGCTCGTCCCAGCTGCCTGCCAGCGCCGACACCTGCTTGCGTCGGGCGGTGTGGCCGAGCAGCTTCTTCTTGGCGCGGTTCTGGTCGACGGCGAAGTGTTCCTGCATCGTCCAGATAACCGGAATGCCGGTGTCCTGGCAGCGCTTGATCAGCTTGGCCAGCGGCGGCACGATCGACGAAAGGCGCTTAGTGTCGACGCCCGAAATGCCAAGCGTGCCTTTCTCGTGGATAAAGGCGTTCTGCAGGTCGATGACCAGCAGCGCCGACTTACGGTAATCGAGGGTTTCGAGGCTCATTTCTTGTGCTCCACCATATCGATGCCGAGCACACCACCGCGACCCCAGCTGTCCTTGGGAGTCTCGTGTATCACGACATGCAGATGATCGGGCTTGCAGGCAGCCTCTTCGACCATGGCCTTGGTGATGGCTTTGACGAGGTTGCGCTTCTGCTCGACAGTGCGCCCCTCCCACATCTCAACGACGACGAACGGCATAGTTATTTCTCCTCTCTTTCGGTGGGCAGCGCGCCTGAGGCCCAGACGGGCACGGCGGGCGCGAAGCCCGAAACCAGATCGTTGTCCGCCCGGTCGGTGCCACAGAGCAGCCACAGCGGACGGTTCGAATAATTGACCAGCACCTGCTCTTCCATGCAGGCGCGGTTGGCGGGATGGTTTGCATCGCGCTCAAAACGGCTCGTCGCCGGTATCAGCCTGATGACATAGAGGGGTTCGGCGGCATCGAAGCCGTCGAGCGCTTCGGGCCTCATTTCCCCCAGGCTGATCGCCTTGGCCTGAGGGTTTTCCCGACCAACCGGCAGCAAAACGATTGCGCCAGCAAGCGGGCTCACCGGCCAGTAGCGGCCCTCCCGGCCCTGCCTCAAGAATTCAGCGTAGCTGCTAGCTTCAACAAACAGCTCGCTGTCCCACAAGATGACATCCGCGCCGATTGCCTTTTGCGCGGTTTCGATCACGACATCGCTCTCGCACAGGTCGAGAAAGCTCCACGGATCGGTGAGACCGATGACATGGCCCCACGGATTATGGATCCCCGACAACCGCTCCTGGCGGATCGTTGCCTTGCGGGCAACGATGCTTGCCACCGCTTCGCGCACCGGCAAACGTGCTGGTGTCAGCGAAACCCGGCCGGCCAGGTCCAGTTGGTCGAGGCCGGATGTTGTCATGACGGCAGGGTCACGCAGCGGCCGCGGCCGTAATTGGTGTCGGCGACCACGCCGTTTTCGTAGACGACATCGCCGCGTGCCACCGTCATAACCGGCCAGCCCTTGAGCTTCCAGCCTTCATATATGCAGGTGCCCTTGCCAGTGTGGGTGACGGTACGCTCCTCGTCGAGATCGACCAGCACCAGGTCGGCGTCGAAGCCGACATCGATATGACCCTTGCGCGGCCACAGGCCGAAGCGCCGCGCCGGGTTGAACGAATTGAGTTCGACCAGGCGGCTGAGCGGAAGCCCACGCTGGTGGACGCCGAAATGCAGCATCAGCGACAGTTCCCACGGGAAACTGACGACACCGGGGAATTCGGTCCACAAATCCTCGAGCTTCTTGGGCAGGAACGGCACGTGATCGGTGCCGAGGCTGTACACGGAGCCGTTGAGCATGCCGGCCCACAGGCCTTCGAGTTCGTTGCGGTCTCGCAGCGGCGGCGAGATCTTGGCGCGCATGTCGAGATCGTCGTCATAGCAGGTGCGCGTCAGGTAATGCGGGCAGGTCTCGACAGTGACATGCACGCCGCGCGCCTGCGCCTCGGCGGCCAGAACCGGACCCATGCCGACCGAGGTGTGGACCAGATGCAGTGAGCAGCCGGTCTTCTCGGCCAGGAAGATCATGCGGCGGATGGTTTCGACTTCGCAGAAGGCCGGGCGCGATTCCGTGTAGGCGCCGAGATCCTGGCGGCCGGTCGCGGCGATCTCCTTCTTAATCCACGAGGCGATCTGGGTGTTTTCGCAATGCACGTTGATGACGCCACCGGGAACCTTGGCGAGGATGCGCATCGCGGCATAGACCCAGCCGTCGGTCGCCGGCACGATGCCGATCGGATTGTCGGGCTCGTAGCCGAAATAGCACTTGAACGACTTCACGCCGGTCTTGGCGATGATCTCGGGAATCTCGGCGATGTGTTCTTCGCGCTGGATGCCGAAGTGGAAGCCGAAGTCGATGACCGAGTTCTCCTCGCCCAGCGCCTTCCGCTCCTCGTAGAACGGCAGATAGGATTCCTTGAGATTGCGGATGTAGAGCAGTGCCGTGGTCACACCGCCGGAAGCCGCCGCCGCCGTTTCCGTGCGCATGTCCTCGGCGAAAGGATACTTGACGCCAAGGTGGCAGTGCGGATCGATCAGGCCGGGCATCAACACGCGGCCTTCGGCGTCGATGATGCGGATGGCATCCGGTAGCGACTCATCCGATCCGGTCAGGACGATCTTACCGTCCTTGACCGCGACACCGCCGTGGAATTCGCCGTCGTGGCGAACCACCCGCGCGTTCTTGATGACCAGATCCGCTTTCATGACTTCTGCTCCAAAATTCCTGCAATGCGCCTGCTGATGCCGCTCCACTGGCTGCGGCCGACGGTGATCGGCGCGCGCGCGCCCATGCCGCGTGCCCAGACGGTCTTCAGCCCCAGTTCGGCGGCGGCATCCCTGTCAATCGTGCCGGGAGGGGCTGCGACATCGACCAGCAGCGCATGCTTGGGCAACAGCGCCAGCTGTTCGCGTTCGAGCAGCCGCTTGGGCACGCTGCCGATGACGACATCCATCTTCGGCAAATATTCCGGCAATTGTTCGAGGGTCAGCGATTCAGCACCCGCCGCATAGGCAGCAGCGCGTTGCACCGGGTTACGCGCCGCGACATGGACATGCGCGCCAAGCGCCAAAAGCGTGTTGGTCAACAAGGAGCCAATAGTGCCCTGCCCGACCAGGCAGATGTTGGATTTATGGATGGTGATTTGGGTATTCTCGATGATCACCTTGAGCACGCCCTCGACGATCGCCGGGCCGCGCAGCAGCATCAGGTCAACGTCCCACTCATATTCATGCAGCGTGATGCCGAGTGCTTCGCAGTGCCCTTTCAGGTTGGCATCGCCCCAGCCGAGGATGATGTGGCCGGGCTTGCGCATGCCGGTCAGCATCTCGCGCGTCGGGATGATCTTCTCCGGGCACTTCGGCGCAAACAGCGCGCCTTCGGCGGTAATGCCGGGGATCGGAAACAGCGCAATGTCGGCGCCCTTCAACGCGTCAGCAGCGTCCTTTGCGTGATAGACTCCGTCGATACCCTCATCCGGCCAAGGGAATCCATAGGCACGGACGGTTGCGCCGGCACGAACCGCGCAGCGTGCGATCTCCTGTTCGCGGGGGTCGCCGGCGACGACGGCGATGACTGTGTTATGCCAGCTCATTTCGCCCTTACCTTCTCAATGACCTGATCCCTGGACATGCCGGCGATGCCCATCGCCTCGGCGGTACGGCCGCCCTTGCGATAGTCGGTCCCGACGGCGATCTGCGCCAGGCTATAGAGCGAGTGCGCCACCGGTGTCTCGACGCCTGCGATCTTCGCGAATTCAAGGAAAGGCAGCAGGCCGTGGCCGAAGTCTTCCTTGTAATAGCGGTATTCGAGCGAATCCGGGCCCTTGATGCGCTTGTTTGCTTCGCCGCCGGCAATCGCCGCGCGGAAATCGCTGGTGTCGACCACATCGGCCTCGACCGTGCCGAGCAGCTTCATTTCCTCGACGAGATTGGGCAGATCGTGCCCGAAGGCCTTGGCGACCGCCAGCCGCTCGTCGTCGAGTTGCTTCATGACGCGGGCGACGCCAGGTGTCATGGCATCGACATAGAAGGTGAAGTTGCCGCCCGTCGCCTCGACCCAGGCTGCAGCCAAGACAGCCGCCGGCGGATGCAGGACCATGTTGACGTTGGAGAGGTCCGAGGCGATCACGTCGGCAACCGGGGTGAGACCAGGAAAAAGCCTTCCTGCTATTTCCAGCACTTCTGTACCGCCCCTGAGTGCCGCGGCCTTGAGCTGCTTGGCGCGGCCAGAAACGGTGACGCCATCGGAACGATACTTGCGCGCGACATAGGTAAGCGTCGAGAACTCGACAACCGGAGGAGCGGCACGGCCAGTGCGAGAAAACGTCTCGGCGAATTCAAGCGCGCCGCCAGTGTGGCCTGGGTTGAGCACGACAGGCTTGTTCGATGACCAGCCGGCAGCTGCCAGGGCCGAGGCAATCGCCGAGTGCGAAAATGTCGGCAGCACAACAACGGCCACGTCGACGCCCGAGATCGCCGCCTTCAGATCGGTAGTTATCAGTGCCGGCCTGGCCACGCCCTCGCCTAGTTTGCCTTCGTAGGCCACGCCACCGAGCTTGACATGCGGCTCCAAAGTCTCGGCCGAACGTGCCCAGAAATGCACATCATGGCCAGCCTGGACCAACTCTGCGACCGAGGCTGCACCGCCCGCGCCCGCGCCTAATACTGCAACTTTCATTTTCTCCTCCGAGGATCGAAGCGCGGCGATTCGAACCGCGCGCCCTCAAGCTCCATGGCATCGCGAGCTGGTTTCCTCCCGAGCCCGCGCGAAGACTTGATTGCCGTCAATCAATTTGATCACACTTTATGATCACAGGTAGAATTGTCAAGCGTAAGAATGCCCTTCCGCCTTACCCGACCTGCGGTTTGAACCCGGCGACTTCGATGCCTGCGACGGCTGCAAGTTCGTCGTTGTCAGAGGCGTCGCCGGTAATGCCAACCGCGCCGATCAGTTCGCCTGATGCGGTACGGATCAGCACACCGCCCGGCACCGGCACAATGCGGCCACCGGAAACGGCATTCAGGCCGTCGGTAAAGTGCGGACGCTCTCTTGCCGTCTGGTCGAGCCAGCGCGAGCCCATGCCGACGGCGAGAGCGCCATAGGCCTTTCCGCTCGCGATCTCGAATCGCAGCATCGACGAGCCGTCCTGTTTGTGGAAGGCGATGAGATGGCCACCGGCATCCAGCACCGCCACCGACAGCGGCTTCATCTTGGAGTCCTGGGCTTTGGCAAAGGCCGCCGAGATGATGGCTTCGGCCTTGGCAAGGGTTAGTTCGGGCATGTCGTGTTCCTATCGATTTCCAAAAAGCGCTTGTTTGACCTTCAGCTCGAGCCTGCGCTTGTGCAGGACCGGTTCGGTGTAGCCGTTGGGCTGGGCGCGGCCTTCAAAGACCAGGTCGCAGGCAGCGCGGAAGGCGATCGACTGGTCGAACTCAGGCGCCATCGGACGATAGAGCGGATCGCCGACATTCTGACGGTCAACGATCGCCGCCATGCGCTGCAGTGAATCCATCACCTGGATATGCGAGCAGACATCGTGGCGCAGCCAGTTGGCAATGTGCTGGGAGGAGATGCGCAAGGTGGCGCGGTCTTCCATCAGGCCAACGTCGTTGATGTCTGGCACCTTGGAGCAGCCGACGCCCTGGTCGATCCAGCGCACGACATAGCCCAAAATGCCTTGGGCATTGTTGTCGAGCTCGCGCTGGATCTCGTCGGGCGTCCAGTTGGGACGGACAACGACAGGCACCGACAGGATGTCGTCGAGGCGCGCCTTGGGACGCGACTTGAGCTCGGCCTGCACCGCATGGACATCGACCTTGTGGTAGTGGGTGGCGTGCAGCGTGGCCGCCGTCGGCGACGGCACCCAGGCGGTGTTGGCACCAGCACGTGGGTGGGCGATCTTCTGCTCCAGCATCGCTGCCATCAAATCCGGCATCGCCCACATGCCCTTGCCGATCTGGGCATGGCCCGACAGGCCGCATTCAAGCCCGGTGTCGACGTTCCAGGCCTCGTAGGCCGAAATCCACGGCGCTTGCTTCATGTCGCCCTTGCGCACCATGGGACCCGCTTCCATCGAGGTGTGGATCTCGTCGCCGGTGCGGTCGAGGAAGCCGGTGTTGATGAACACCACGCGTTCCTTGGCAGCACGGATGCATTCCTTGAGGTTGATGGTTGTGCGCCGCTCCTCGTCCATGATGCCCATCTTGATGGTTTTCCGGGGCATGCCGACAAGGCGCTCGACCCGGTCGAAGATCTCGACGGCGAAGGCGACTTCGTCGGGGCCGTGCATCTTCGGCTTGACGACATACATCGAGCC
>NZ_JBFTPR010000037.1:0-18662 GCF_056398585.1 Aminobacter sp. 01T433 | reverse complement strand
CCGGGCGGTGTGGTTGGACCGGAAAGCGCTTCTGCGCGCCCGACGACACGGCCGGGAATTTCGACCCGCCAGGTGGCGAGGTCGCCCGCTACCTCAAAACTGATCGGCACGAACTCGATACCACGCATCTCGCCGATATTGGCCGCAAATCCGGCCGGCCAGCCGCCGGCCTGACCGCCGAAGATCGCCTGCAGGGCTTCGCGCTGCCGCTCATTCGCCTTCTCGTCGATGTACATGCCCATCACGGCCTTTGCTTCGCCTGCCCAGAGATTGCCTTCGAATTCACCGAGTGCAACGAGCGTCAGGCCGTCTAGCTTCACGCCGCCATACTGACCCTCGCGCACATGCCAGGCGAGCACGCCTTGGCAGTGATTACCCGTTGGTCGCTGTGCGAACTCGCAAGGGCAAGGGATGTCGCAGCTGCAGATGTCGAACCAATCGCCTGCGAGCCGCCATTGAGGCACTGCATTCATGACCGGTCCTCCCAGAAATTCAGGACCAGAATTATACGTCGATGCCGGGTCGCAATCCAGCAGTTCGTGCTGGTCCGCTTGTGCCCAGCCGAGTGGCAGCGATATGATCTGTGTCACGCGCTTTCCTGGCGCGCGCCAACTGGTTGCGCCGATGTCCTTGGGGCAACGCTTGCCGATGTATTGTAGCTCGGCTGGGCGCGCCTATTTCTCGTGCTTGCCAAGTGACGAGGCCCGCAGTCTCTTGGATGCTTCCAGCATCGAAGCGCGTCTCCCTACGACTGTTACGGACCCCGAGGAGATTTGGCGTCTTGTGCAGCAAGTTCGTACCGACGGTTACGCAACCGCGTTTCAGCAGTTTTTCCCGACCGATCTTGCATTCGGCGCTCCCGTCGTAGATGCCTCGGGTAGAGGGCTTGGCGCGATCAACATTTCCGTGCCCAGTACACGCTGGTCAGAAGAGAAAGCGGTGAAAACGTTTCCGGCCCTTATTCGAGAGACCGCTCGTGCCGTCAGCGCCAACTTGCGCGACCAGTCGGAAGTCAATTAGGCGCTGCTTTCATCAGGAACGCCTTTAGTCGAGCGATATATGCGCAGCGCCGTGTCTGCTTCAGTCACCAGTGACTCGATCCTTCGGTTCGGATATCGATGCGAAGCGTTTCTCCGCCACGGAACCGCCGCTTACTGGCGACAGGATCTTGAAAGCCGATGGGCTGCTTCCGGTCCCAGATCGGTCGGACGCAACGCGCCTTATCCCGACCTTTGACATCAATTTTCGAGACATTGAGTTGAGATCTGCCACGGGTTGGTTGCACCGCGTCGAGAAACAAAAGTGCAAGCCTCGCATTCACCGGCGCGGCTCAGCAGACCGTATACTGGGTAGCGAACGACAGCGCACCAATTGGAGGACCGATGCCGAAGATCAAAGGCCAGAGTATTCGCGACAAGGAGCGTGCAAAAACAGAGAAGCTCCTCAGAAAGGTGGGATATACGGCCTTGAAAGAGGCCGGGATTAAATCGAAGCGACCCAGCCTTCCGGACCTGAAGGTCGAGAAGCGAGGGAAGTAGATTTGCTGTCGCGCCCTGCTTGCCACCGGGCCAAGGCACCTGACGCCATGCAAGCGTGGTTGGTTGCGCTGTGCTAAGGAGCGTTGAACGTCGGCGGAGCCGCGTCATGCGCTCATGCCAGCTGCTGACTTAACAAGGAAAATGATATTGATTGAAACGACGCGCGAGGCACTGATCGCTTTGGGCTGGTCTTCCTTCTTCGGTGACCAGGTCGGCGCGGAGGAGGTCGACCTCGTACCCGTTCGCATCGCCAATATTCACCGCGCACGAATGAGCGGGCATTCCGCCAATGGTCCGATCGAACTCGTTCTGCCGGCCAACAGCGCAAGTGGCGACTACGCGGTGGGCGACTTCGTACTTGCAGAACCAGGCAGCTTCCTTGTGCGACGGCGCCTCGCGCGCAGCTCGCTCCTGGCCCGGCGCATGAGTGACCGCAGCACTCAGCTGTCCGGCGCCAATATCGACGCGCTGTTTATAGTCACCTCCTGCAATGGCGATTTCAGCGTGCCGCGGCTCGAGCGCTATCTGGCCATGGCAGCGCAGTGTGAGATCGCGCCAGTTCTGGTTCTGACCAAAGCCGACACGAAGGAGGATGTGGGTTCCTTCATCGCGCAGGCCGCTGCACTGGCGCGGGACCTCCCGGTGGTTGTGGTCGATCCTCGCCGGCCCGACGCGCCGACAAAGCTACGGCCCTGGTTCGGCCGGGGCAAGACCGTGGCGCTCACCGGTTCCTCGGGAGTGGGAAAGTCGACTCTCGTCAACACGTTGGCGGCCACCGGCTCGGGCACCGCTCAACTCACCGGTGCCATTCGCGCCCATGATTCCACAGGTCGGCATACGACGACGGCGCGCTCTTTGCATCCGGTTGCCGGCGGCGGCTGGGTGCTGGATTCTCCTGGAATCCGCTCATTGCATCTCGGCGAGATGGCCGACGGTCTCGATGTGGTGTTCGCCGAGATCACCGAATTGGAGACCCAGTGCAAATTCAGCAATTGCACGCACACCCACGAACCATCCTGCGCCGTGCTCATTGCCCTCGAAGACGGGCGGATCGATCCCGCACGCTTCTCGCGTTGGCGTAAGCTGCATGACGAGAATACTACTCTCAGCACCCGCAGGCCGGTCCGCCGCTGAAACTTGCCCTCAAACCACGACAAGCTCGTTTTGTGGGTCGGGAAGTAAGTCCGCTTCTGATGCTTCCGAACCTGAAACAGGCCGGTCCGAAATCGTCCCCAAGGCTGTCGTTGAAGGCAGTTGCGCTAGACTGCCAATGCCAGTTTGCCGTAGCGGTTGACTATGGCCGGCCATATTCTCGATACGAATGTGGCTGCTGCTCGTTACGCGCTCATCGGGCTTGCGATTGTTTTCCATATTGCTCATGACGGTTGCTTCGTGTGACAGTCAGTGATGCCGCCAACGAGGACATTCGCCTTTGTGAACGACGCAGCTATTCGGGCTGAAACACCGGTCGACGCAGCGCCCACTTAGGCGTCGCGCCTGAAGTTCGATTTGATGACCCGGCCGGCTAACTGCCCGCCATCGACGGGCAGAACAGCGCCAGTTACGAATGCGGATGATGGCGAGGAGAGCCAAAGCACTGCGTTGGCGACATCGGCGACAGATCCTAACCGTCCCATCGGGACGGCCATGGCGGCCATGCGTTGCACATCTTCGCCGGCGGCCTCCAGGTGATGGGTCAAAATTGGCCCCGGCGCCACGACGTTCACCCGGATATTCTTGTCGGCATAGTCGAGCGCCGCGACGCGGCTGAGGCCGACAATTCCCGCCTTTCCCGCCACATAGGCGGAAAGTCCCGAAACACCTTCGACACCGGCCGTCGAAGCCATATTGACGATAGTGCCGCCGCCGTTTTCCAGCATTGCCGTGATCTGGAATTTCATTCCATAAAACGTGCCATGAATATTGGTGCGAATGCCGTGATCGAACGCTTCGACCTCAATCTCCGCCAAGGGTGCGGGCCTGGGCCCATCGGTCGCGTTGTTGAATGCGGCGTCGAGGCCGCCGAACGTCTCGATTGTCCTTGAGACGAGCGCTTTCATACTTTCGGGGTTGGTAACGTCGGCCGAGACGGCAATGGCGCGACCGCCGCCCGCCTGGATTTGCTTGGCCACCTCCTCGATTGCCGCTTGGTTCCGCCCAGCCAGTACGACAGCAGCCCCAGCTTGATCAAACGCCCTAGCTGTCGCTGCGCCGATGCCCCGGCTGGCGCCGACCACCAGCGCGACCCTGTTTGTAAAATCAAACATCCCGAGTTTCCCTCTCCTATGTTGGCATTTATGAAGGCGGTGTGAGTGCACCGGAAAAGGCGCGCGGCGGCCCCCTTCGTTCTGTGGCGCTCGCTAGCTGCCAAGCGCCCTGGCGACGTCTTTGGGCAGAAGCCCAATCATCCCTTCGTAGGCGGCGTTCGTCAGCAGTACCGCGATACGGCCGCGCTGATAATCAACGCACCACCAGTGCCCGTAGACACCGCCCCACGACACGGTTCCTGGCGAGAGAGTTGAATTCGCCGCGGTAGTGTCGACCAGCACCGCCCCCATCCAGGAAAAGCCCCAGCCAGGGCCCTGCGCCATGGCTTCCTCACCGATGCGAACCTGGCGGGCATCCTGCCGGCTCGCCGAAGAGAGGAAATCTCCATGGCGATATGCCTCAAGGAGCCGCATCATGTCGTGGGCGGTTCCCGCCATGCCGGCGCCACCAGATGGAAAGGCATTGGTGCGTCCGATCCGCGAGGGATCGAACCGCACCGCCGAACCAAGGTATGCTGGCAGCGGTACTTCCGTTGTCTCCTCCATGCGCACCAACGCAGTCCCATCGCTATAGTAAGGCGTTGCCAATTCGTCCGGTGCGGCAAGGAAGGACGCCGTTAGGCCGAGGGGAACATTCACGAGATCGGCGATCGCCTTGGGCAGCGGTCTGGAAGCAACCGCTTCGACCACACCGCCTAATACGTCGGTAGCGACCGAATAACGCCACACCGCTCCGGGTGCGTTACCCAGCGGTATTGAGGCGATGCGAGTGATGTTGTCGGTGAGAGAGAGATCGGCTTCATCGAGCCCGTCCGAGATGCCTGATCCGGCGTAGACCCCATTCCTTTCCTGCTGGAAGCCGTAGTCGAGACCTGCCGTGTGCGACATCAGGTGGGCCACAGTGATGCTCGCTGCCCCTTCATTGGCGTTCCTGGAAGCAAATTCTGGCAACCATTTGTCGACCGGATCGTCGGCGGAGAGCAGTCCGGCCTCAATCAGCTTCAACGCTGCCATGGTCGTGAACGGTTTGGTGAGGGAAGCGAGGCGGAACGGGGTGTCGATTTGCATCGGACTTCCTGCTTCGCGGTCGGCAAACCCGGCGGCGCGTTTGAATACGATGCGGCCTGCTTCTGAAACCAGGGCCACGCATCCCACGATGCGCTCGTCTAGGAGAGCGCTATCGATGGCGTCATCAAGCATCCCAATCATTTCGAGGAACGGTTGCTGCGCAGAGCCCGCGCTTGCTGCGGACCGAGTAGCGGCTTCCAGTGACATGCTCAATCTCCCAATCTCTTCAAAAGGGAAAATAGCCTCGACAATTGTCCAGTAAAATGAGCATATTTCCGGAAGCACCATGAAGTCAGGCTTAACGATGGATACGAGCACTCTGGCCGCTTTGCCTGTTTTCCGCACGGTGGCGCAGGCTGGTGGTTTCACAGCAGCCTCCGGTCGGCTCGGCATCTCCGTCTCGGCGGTTTCCCAGTCGATCCGACAGCTTGAACTTCGCATGGGGATACGCCTGTTCGATCGGACGAGCCGCAGCGTTCGGCTTACCGAACGTGGGCGGCATTTGCTGGAAGCCATCGAAGGGCCGATTGATCTGCTCTCGGGTGCAATAGACGCGATCAAGGAAGCGGATGGCGACCCGTCCGGGCACCTCAGAGTTACGCTGTCGCGACTCGCGGCGGAGATATGCATCCTGCCCGACCTGGCCGCCTTCGTTCGGCGCTACCCAGCAATCCGCTTGGAACTGTCTACGGACGACCGCCTAACCGACATCGTTAGCAATGGATTCGATGCAGGCATACGTCTCAGAGGAGCCCTGGAACTGGACATGATCTCAGTCCCAATTGGCCCACCTCTGCGGCGCTCCATGCTTGCCAGCAAAGAATACTTGGAGCGGGCGGGCGAGCCTCAGACCCTTGAAGATCTATCCCAGCATGCGGTCATCCGTTATCGCTTTCCTGGGAGTGGTCGGCTGGAACCTCTTACGTTCCGACGTGGCGAAGCCACCATCCAACTGGACCCGGCTGCAGCGCTTATCCTGGACGACAACCGACATTTCGCGCTGGCTTCGCGCGCCGGGCTAGGATTGGCCCAACGGTTTCGGGCTACGGAGGAAACGCTGATTGAATCGGGCGAACTGGTCAGCGTGCTTGATGCATACGAGCCGGAACCGCAGCAGTTCCATATCTACTTCCCATCTCGCGACCTCCAGCCGGCAAAGCTGCGAGCATTCATCGACTGGTTTAGAGGCAGTCAGGTAAAGTCAAGCATGAAGCCGCCTGACTAGCCAGCGAGGCCTACTGGAGGTGGTATGCCAAGCTGCTACGGCAAGTGGGGAGCGCGACCGCAATACCAATCGTGATGACCAAATGGCCTTTTTCTAGTTGAAGGGCTTGGACTCGGACCCGGCGAGGGCCAGGGCTCTCCTGAGCCTTCCTGCCTTTTGCAGAAAGTTGACCGGCTGCTATCGCCTTTTAGAGCTCCGAAGCGGGCAGATCGGTTCCGGCCCCCAAGCTGCCAGGCAACGGCCGAACGGTATGCAAGCCCGTATTGTGACAATTTGAATTGATACTGCGATCTACCCAGTCAGGACAAGATTGAGTTCTACTGAGCTGACGGCTTTTTGTTGAATAGGCTGCGCAGGCCACGGCCAAGCGCGCCAAGTTGCGCATTTGATCAAATGCGTACTTCATGCGCTTTTCGACGGTGGCCTGCCGCGATGCCGGAGGCCCGCCTTCGGGGCGGCTCCCGATCCTGAACCGGGGCGGCAACGGCTGGAACAGGGATGCCGAGGAACGAAACGGGGACGCGCCTAGTCGCAACGCGGCATACCAGCCCCGAGAGCGCCAGGGCGATCATGAAGAGATAGAGCATAACGAGGCCAGCTTTTGCGGCGCGGCTTATCAGGGAGCTTTGCTGGTTGTAGGCGCGCGGCGCCGCACCCATCAAATGCGCCAGTAACCGAAGTAAACGCCGCTGCAGAAGGTCGTCATCGCACTAGGCGCGCATGGTTTCGTGCAAGGCCCCCCGTCCACGCAACATAGGGAGTCCCAGGGTCACCAGCACGAAGGCGGCGGTCACGACCTTCAGGTCGCTTGGTTGCAGTCCAAGCGATAGCGCCAGCGACACGAGCTGATAGTAGACCGCCGCTCCGACGACAGGCGCCAGCAACTGCCGGGTCACTGTCTGCCGTCCGGTAATTGTCTCTCCGATCACCAGCGAAGCAAGACCATTGATCAGGATGCCGGTACCCATGCCGACATCGGCATAGCCCTGCAATTGTACGATCAGCGCGCCCCCCAGTGCAGTCAGGCCAGAAGCGATGCCGAGTCCAACGATCGTGTATGTCCAGATGCTGATGCCGAGCGATGGCGCCAAGTCCGGATTTATGCCGACGACGCGCAGCGCGGCTCCTGCTTGCGTGGCGAGATACCAGCGCAATGCGAGCAGAACCGCTCCGATCAGTACGACGAATGTGACGACCTGCAGCCACACGTCGGTCAGGATGGCAGGGTTGATCTGCATGAAGATGTTGTCGGCGTTGAACAAGGCGATGTTCGAGCGACCAAGGATGCGCATGTTCAGGCTGTAGAGTGCCGTGAAGACCAAGATGCCGGCCAGCAGCGAATTGATCCGGAAACGCAGGTGCACCAATGCCGTCGCCGCACCCGCCCCGACACCGGCGAGCATCGCCACAACGGTTGCAAACAGTGGTGGATATCCCGCCAGCAAAAGTGTGGCGCAGACACAGCCGCCGAGTGGGAACGCACCTTCGCTCGTCAGGTCGGGAAAGCTCAGCAGCCGGAACGGGATCATAATGCCGAGCACCAGGAACGAATAGATGAGGCTTTGCGACAGCGTCACCGGCACGAGATTGAGATAGGCGTGGATCACGTCCATTGGTCAGGTTCCGAGCAGCATGCGGTCGTTTTCTATTCTGAACTTTTCGACGAGGTCGGCAGGCGTGAGCGTTGCTTTTTCGGTGCCGCCGATGTCGTCGCGAATACGGCCGGCGTCCATCATCACCAGCCGGTTACCGGTCTCAATCGCCTGGCGCATATTGTGGGTGACCATCAGCGTGGTGAGTGTCTGTTCGGCGACGATGCGCAGGGTCGTCGCCATGATCAGGTCGGCGGTGCGCGGGTCCAATGCCGCCGTATGCTCGTCGAGCAGCAGCAGTGAGGGGCGCGACAGTGATGCCATGATCAGGGACAGGGCTTGGCGTTGCCCGCCCGAGAGCTGAGCCACCGGTGTCGACAGACGGTCTTCCATGCCGAGCGACAGGCCGGCGAGCAGCGCCCGGTAGCGGTCGCGCTTACCGGCGTCGAGATGGAGCGCAAAACCCCGGCGCTGCCCGCGTTGCTCGGCCAGCGCCAGGTTTTCCTCGATGGTCATCGCAGCAGCGGTGCCAACCATCGGGTCCTGGAACACGCGCGAGATCATGCCTGCCCGACGGTGGGCCGCAAGACGGGTGATGTCGCGGCCATCCAGGGTGATCGAGCCACCGTCCGGCTCGATTGCGCCCGCTATGGTGTTGAGCAGCGTCGACTTACCGGCGCCGTTCGAGCCGATGATCACGACGAAGTCGCCGCGATTGAGCGCAAGGTCTAGCCCATCGAGCGCCGGCCGCGCGCCGGCGAGGCCGGCGTTGAACGTCTTGCGTAGCCCCGCGCAGACAAGCAGGGGCATGCCCACCGTTGTCACTTGAGCACCCATGGGCTGTCCTTGAGCGCTTCCGGAACCGGCAGGCCGACGGCTGCAAGGCCCTTGGGGCTGACGTAGGCGTCGAAGTCTTCGCTTTTCGGAACATAGGGCGCGATGTCGGCCGGCTTCTCGCCCTTGAGGATTCGGTCGGCGATATCGGCGGCATGCTCGCCATTCTTGCGATAGGAGATGGCGTGGAAGCCGGCGAGCTGGTCCTTGAGGTCGGGGGCGTAGACCGAGTTGAACAGCGGCAGCTTGATGCGTTGCGCCACCTGCGCCACGACCGGCACCGAGGTCTGCACTACGTTGGACTGAATGAGGAAGATGGCATCCACCTGCCCGGCGAAGGTCTGGACACGCTGGGGCAGGTCGTTGGCATTGTCGACCGGCACGCCGACAACCTCGATCCCGGCCATGGCGGCTGCCTTGTGGATTAGCTCCATGTTGGAGGTGTCGTTGTCTTCACCCGGGTTGAACAGGGTTCCGACCTTCTTGACGCCCGGCACCACTTTTTTGAGATAGTCGAAGGAAGCGTCGAAATCCGGCAGCATCGACGCGCCTGAACTCCATGCCGAACCATGCTGCCAATCCGGCACAATGCCTGCCACGACCGGGTCCACGACCGCGCCGAACACGACCGGGATCGACTTGTCGGTAATGCCGCGCACCGCCGCCTGGTTGAGTCCTGTGGTAATGGCAAGGATGAGCGCCGGATGTTTGGCCTCCACCTGTTGCAGGATCTGCGGGACTAGGCTGCGGTCGAAATTGGCGTGCTGGAAGCCGTAGGTGACATCCTTGCCTTCGACGTAGCCCAATTCCGTCATCCGGGTCTTGAAGCCTTCGGCGACTTGATTGAGTGCTGGGTGTTCGCCGAAGCTGGCGATTTCGACCAGCTTCGGGTCAGCTAGGGCTGTGCCATTTACGGCGGTGAGCAAGGCTGCGGCGACCAGCCACTTCATCAATTTCACGACACGCTCCTAAGGTTGGGACTACACGATGGAGGGACGCCAGTTCTGTTCGGCGACCCGCAGGAAATTTTCGCCCAGCACGCCAAGTATGGCAGTCTCTGAATAGCCATGGCGTTCCAGCGCCTCGACCAGCTCGGGCAGGACTTCGGGTTTGACATCGGCCCAGGGCGGACGCGGATAGCCGCGCAACGCCATCATCGGACCGGAATCGTAGAGCTTGGTCATGAAGGGCTGGTAGAAAACAGTGTCGAGGCCGAGGCCGACATGCTCGGGCCCGACGAGTTGGGCGATGTAGTCGATATGGCGCATGAGTGCCGAGACGTCCGATCGGTTGTCGTCTGTCAAAAAGGCGCCGATAGAGTTGATACCAATCACGCCACCACGCCTGGCAAGTGCCTTGATCTGAATGTCGTCGATGTTGCGTTCATGGTTCTTCAACGCACGGACGCTCGAATGTGAAAACACCACCGGCTTTTCGGATAGTTCGATGATGTCGAGTGAGGTGTTGACGCCGGCGTGACTTGCGTCGAGCATCATCCCGACGCGGTTCGCTTCAGCCACGAAGGCGCGGCCCAACATGGAAAGTCCTGCGTCAGAGGGCTCGTGGCAGCCGTCGCCAAGGGGGTTGCGGGTATTGTATGCCACGATCATCCAACGGATGCCGAGCCGGTACCAGCTGTCGATCATGGCCGGCTCATGGGCGGCCGGGCCGGCGCCTTGCAGGTGGAAACCGATCGCCATTTTGCCCGACCGCTTGGCCGCACGAATGTCCGCGGTGGTTTCGATGAGCTGGTAATCGTGGGCGCGCTGTTCGAACCAGCGCCTTTGTTGGGACAGGTGCCGGAATGTGGGCTCCGGCCGGTCCCAATCCGCGCCTATAGTGAGCGAGAGGAAGGAGAAACCGGCGTCGCGATATCGGACCAGCATATCGGGCCCTTCATCAAGACACTCAGGGGTCCAGCCCACCGCGCTTTCCCAGACGACAGCCTTGGTGATGAGGTTGCTGGCTGAAACAGTCACTTCGTCTGCACCTAATGATCAATGAAGTTCATGGCGTCAGCTAATCGGCAATCTCGCTGTTGCGCTATTGGCGGGAATGGGTTTGATTGTTTCATATTTGAAACAATTCAAGACCAGCCATGCCGACCACTCCTGACCCATTCGATCTGATGATTTTCGCGCGCGTCGCCGAGACGGGAAGCTTCAGTGCGGCGGCCGAACGGCTTGGCGTGCCCAAGTCCACCGTCTCTCGGCGCATCTCCGCTCTTGAAAGTCAGCTGGGCGAACGCCTGCTTCAACGCACGACGCGCCGCAACATCCTGACCGAGATGGGCCAACGCATCCTCATTCCGTCTGAGCAGATCATCCATGAGGTGGAGGCCGTCATGGCGGTCGCCGAGCACCGGCAGGTGACACCTTCCGGACGACTGCGTGTCTCCGTTCCCGGTGACCTCGCCGCAATTTCGCTCGCCCCTATGCTGGCGGACTTCAGCAAGGCCTACAGCGAAATCCAACTCGAACTGGACCTTTCACCTCGCTATATCGATGTCGTTGCCGACGGCTTCGATCTCGCCATACGGATCGGCGGGGAAACCCAGGACCTTCGGCTGACCACGCGGCATCTGGTCGACCTTGGCATCGGCCTCTATGCGTCTCCGCTATACACGGACCGCGCCGGAAAGCCCGACACCCCAGAGGCTCTTGGGCGGCACGACATCCTTGCGCTGCTTTCTGACGGAATCCCGGTGGGCTGGGTTCTGAACAAGGACGCTCAATCGGTCCCGGTCGATATGTCGGGACGACGGGTTTCGGCGAATTCCTACGAACTGCTTCTCCGCCTGGCGCGGGCGGGTGCCGGCATCACGGCGATGCCGGACCTTTTCGCACGCCCTTATCTTGAGACCAGCGAACTCATCCGCCTCCTGCCAGCGTGGCGACTGTCTCCAGCGATGGTACGCGCCGTCTTTCCGAGCAGGCAGCTCATGCCGCGCAAGACACGGGTCTTCCTCGACGCACTTCTGAGCCATCTCAAGCCGCGTCCGTTGAGGATGGCGTAGTCGCGGTCAGCTTAGCGGGGCTTCGCCCGGCACCAGTGGCACCACCCGCCAGGCCATGGGGGGTGTGGCCGTGAGGCTAGGCGAGCAGTCTCGAACCCGGCGCGAGCGAATGCGCTCAGCGCGCCAACGCCATAGCGTCTTTGAGGCATGGTCAACACGTCCTTGCAAACAGGCCTGGCCGGAAAGGCGATAGGCGTGCCTTCTAGCAGCGAATAGGGCTTGGGATGCATTAGAGAACTGGATGATGAATGCCGTATATACGACGAACCGTGACCTCCGGAGAACTTACCCTAGAAGGGGTACTGTGATCCGGCCTGGATCACAGACATAGTCAGTAGGCAGGCCAGAGGTGAGCCAGGAGCGGTCTTTACCTGACAAACTATCAGATGAGGACCATTGCGCACGTTGCCAATCCCAGCCGCCTTTGCGGATCGGTCGACGCTCGCATTTCTAATCGACAAGTCAGTTTGCGATTGCGCAGCCCGGTAGCGATAACTCAGGCATTCAGACGGGTTTTAGTCTATGCTTCGATCTACTTGGTTTGGTCGTGTTGTGCCCGTGCATGGAGGCGATATACGCGGCTGACCGGGAGCTCACGGCATGTCCGAATTGACCTCAACGGATGCTGACTTGGATCGGCCACTGACCGACGGGGACCTCGGTCGGCTGCAGTTCACGACGTTGCTGTATTATCTACAGGTCACTAACCCAGACAACGGTCTCGTGCGCGACAAAACGGAACCGACCGCTCCCGCAAGCATCGCGGCAATCGGGATGGCATTGGCGACGGTTCCGGTAGTCATAGAACGGGGCGTGATGATCCGCGAATCTGCGGCCAAGATCGCTCGCAGGCGATTGCGATACCTTCTGGAGTTGCCTCAGGGAACCCAACCGGATGCTTCAGGCTACAAAGGCTTCTTCTACCATTTTCTCGACATCGAAACCGGACGCCGTGTCTGGCAATGCGAGCTGTCCACCATCGATTCAGCCTTCCTCTTCGCGGGCGCTCTGACAGCGGCCACCTATTTCGATCGCGATACCGACGAGGAAGTTGAAATCCGCCTGCTTGCCAATGAGCTTTATGAACGGGCGGACTGGAACTGGGCCTGCAACGGCGAACCCACGTTGACGCACGGCTGGAGGCCGGAAGACGGCTTCATCCCTTACCGCTGGCGCGGCTACGACGAGGGCTTGCTGCTGTATTTCCTCGGTCTGGGTTCGCCGACCCATCCATTGGAGCCGGAGAGCTATGCAGCGTACACGGCGACCTACGAATGGAAAAACATCTACGGTCGCGAGTTGCTTCCTTCGGGGCCTCTATTCACCCATCAGCTATCGCACCTGTGGGTGGATTTTCGAGGTATCCGCGACGAGTTCATGCGCCGGCGCGAAAGCGACTATTTCGAGAACAGCCGGCAAGCGACTTATGTGCAGCAGGAGTATGCGGTTCGCAATCCAATGAACTTTGTCGGCTATGGACAGTATTGTTGGGGATTTACGGCGTGTGATGGGCCGGGATGGACCACTCGGATGATGAACGGCGTTGAGCGGCAATTCTTTGACTACAGCGCGCGCGGTGCGCCATTCGGCCCCGACGATGGCACGGTCGCACCCTGGGTCGTCATCGCCTCGTTGCCATTCGCTCCCGAGATCGTCGTGCCGACGATCCGCAATTTTGCACAGATGAACCTTGGAATGACGCGGCTTTATGGGTTCAGACCCTCGTTCAATCAGTCGTTTGCTGTGGAAGATAGCCCTACCGGCTGGTGGATATCCCCTTATCATTTCGGCATCGACCAAGGACCGGTCGTGCTGGCGATCGAAAACTACAGGACGGGCTTGTTGTGGGACATTATGCGCCGTTGCACGCCTATTCTCGTCGGATTGCGCCGCGCAGGCTTTTCAGGCGGGTGGCTGTCGCAGCTAGCCGATTGAATCCCGCGACTTTCAACGACGCTTCGCTGGTTCACGCTGTGTAAAATGAATGATCACGCGCTCCTTTGCCTTCTCCGGTAACGGGCGATGCTGTGGTGGTCTTCCATGTTTGCTGATGCAGAACGCCACCCGGTATTGCGTTTCTCCACGAAAATCCGGGCGCTTTCGCCAAAGTTGGACTAACCTGCCGCGGCGGCCGCGCCAGAACATGCACTAGTACAGACGCCCAAAGAGGCTCCGCCATATTGCTAGCGTGAGAGTATCCGAATACGCCCGACTGACCCGTGTAAGAAATCCTGACATTGCGAGAGGAGTGACCCATGGCCTCTACGAAAATCGCAACATCGCAAACACGCATCGCAGGCAGGGAGCCGACGGTCACTGATCCCCTTTCGGGGGCCGAACTTCGGGCGCTGGACGCCTATTGGCGGGCATCCAACTATCTGTCCGTCGGTCAAATCTATCTTTTTGAAAACCCGTTGTTGAAAGAGCCGCTAAGGCGCGAGCACATCAAGCTACGGCTACTCGGCCATTGGGGCACAACTCCGGGTTTGAACATGCTCTACGCCCACCTCAATCGGGTCATCAAGCGTGATGACCTCAACATGATCAACATCATTGGCCCAGGTCACGGCGGGCCTGCTCTGGTCGCTCACGCTTACCTGGAGGGTACCTACAGCGAAGTGTACCCAAATATCAGTCAGAACACAGAGGGCTTGAAGCGATTGTTCAAGCAGTTCAGTTTCCCAGGCGGCATACCCAGTCACGTTGCCCCGGAAACGCCTGGCAGCATTCATGAAGGCGGCGAGCTTGGCTATGCCTTGAGCCATGCTTATGGAGCAGCCTTCGACAATCCGGATCTGATTGTCGCCTGTCTTGTGGGTGACGGCGAAGCCGAAACGGGGCCGCTAGCCACCGGCTGGCAAAGCAACAAATTCCTGAACCCCGCCCGTGATGGCTGTGTGCTGCCCATCCTGCACCTCAATGGCTACAAGATCGCGAATCCGTGTTTCCTTGCCCGCATTCCGCACGATGAACTTCGAAAATTCTTCGAAGGGATGGGCTATGCGCCCTATTTTGTGGAGGGACACGATCCCGCTGACGTCCACCAGCAGCTGGCAGGCGTTCTCGATACCATTGTTGCTGAAATCAAGGAGATTTGGGCCGATGCCCGCAACAACGGCAATCTGAAACGTCCAGCGTGGCCGATGATCGTGTTCCGCACGCCCAAGGGCTGGACCTGTCCTCCCGAAATCGACGGCAAGAAATGCGAAGACTACTGGCGTGCTCACCAGGTGCCCATGAGCGATATGGATAAGCCGGAGCACATCCTCGTTCTCGAGCAGTGGATGAAGAGTTACCGACCCGAAGAACTGTTCGACGACAATGGTCGCTTCAAGTCCGAGCTTGCGAAGCTCGCTCCAACGGGGCATCGCCGGATGAGCGACAATCCGCAAGCAAATGGCGGGTTGCTGTTACGCGACCTGAAGATGCCGGACTTCCGCGAATATGCGGTGTCTGTGCCTAGCCCTGGGGCGACAACGGCCGAGTCTGCACGGCAAATGGGCAAATTTCTCCGCGACGTCATGAAGCTTAACCTGGAGAGCAAGAATTTCCGTCTGTTCAGCCCGGATGAGAACAACTCCAATCGTTGGCAAGACGTTCTGGAGGTTACAAACCGATGCTACATGGCGGAAATCTATTCAGAAGACGATCATCTTTCGCCGGATGGGCGCGTGATGGAGGTACTCAGCGAACACCAATGCCAGGGTTGGCTTGAGGGCTATCTGTTGACTGGCCGACACGGATTCTTCTCGTGTTACGAGGCCTTCATCCACATCATCGATTCAATGTTCAACCAGCACGCCAAATGGCTGAAAGTGTGCCATGAAATCCCATGGCGTCGGCCCATCGGCTCGCTCAACTACTTCCTGAGTTCGCACGTATGGCGACAGGACCACAATGGCTTCAGCCATCAGGACCCCGGATTTCTCGACCACGTCGTGAACAAGAAAGCCGAGGTGATCCGGGTCTACCTACCGGCTGACGCCAATGCGCTGCTGTCGGTGACCGATCATTGCCTGCGCAGCCGCAACTACGTGAATGTTGTGGTTGCTGGTAAGCAACCAGCGCCGCAATGGCTGACGATGGATCAAGCCGTCAAGCACTGCACTGCAGGCCTCGGCATCTGGGAATGGGCGAGCAACGACAAGGGCTACGAGCCTGACGTGGTCATGGCGTGTTGCGGTGACGTGCCAACGCTTGAGACGCTCGCGGCAGTGGACTTGATACGCCAGCACCTGCCAGAGTTGAAGGTGCGCGTGGTCAACGTAGTGAACTTGATGAAACTGCAGCCGCCGGAAGAACACCCGCATGGCTTGCCTGACCGCGATTTCGATGCGTTGTTCACCAAGGACAAGCCAATCATCTTTGCCTTCCACGGTTATCCGTGGCTGATCCACCGCCTGACTTACCGCCGGACGAACCACAGTAACCTCCACGTCCGCGGCTACAAGGAAGAAGGCACGACAACGACGCCCTTCGACATGGTGGTTCTAAACGAGATGGATCGATTCCACCTCGTGCAAGATGTCATCGATCGGCTGCCGCAACTCGGAGCTCGTGCCGCCTATTTCAAGCAGGCTATCCGCAACAAGCTGATAGAGCATAGGGAGTACATCGCCCTTCATGGCGACGACATGCCTGAAATCGCCGGTTGGACGTGGGGAAAGGCGAGCTTGGCGGAGCTTCGGTCGACGGAGGCGGACAACCTCTAAGCCAGGGAGGGTAGGAGGTGAACGTATTCGTAACTGATGATCGCGCGGCAGACTCTGACCCTGCTTGACGCAACGGTTGGATAGTGATGCCTTTTCCTCCGCCAAGGCCAAGCTGCTTAAAGGTAGATGCGGCCTTATCGTCGGCGTCTCCAACGACCAACCCATCTCCTGGGCTTTGCTCGTGGCTCCCCTTCGGAGCCGAGGTTCCATACCACATCTTCGACTGAGGCCGTGCATGGGTGTCCCCGCGAGGCTGGCGGCAGCAGCCCGCCTTCGTTTTTGGCCTAACGCCATGGCCAATCGCTCGTGGGTTTTGACTAGATTAGTGGTAATATCATTCTCACCGTCATCGGGCGAAAGCCTATGATGATCGCAGAGTGCGGACCCATACTAGAACAGCCAATTTCTCAGAGTGAATCAAGGGGGTTCCAAGAAATGTCAAAGATCGCTCACTTGGAAGGTCTTAGGTTTAGCTACTGTGTTATCGTCAAAAAAATATCACTAACGTTACTCACAATATTCTGTGCCTTGTCGATCAATGTTTACAGAAGTGTTTCTGATGAAATAAATTATGCTGATTTCCCATTCGTGATATATTGCGAAATCGGAGGGATTCACCATGCGTTTTATCTATCAAAGATTTCTCAAGACAGGGTTGCCGTCTATGTATCGCAGACTGGGCAGGCCGGAACGATCACGCTAACTGGAACGCCACAGCAGGTAGGTAAAGATAATTCAGGTAGTTGCGCAGGGCAAACGCTCGAGCAATTACGTGCCGCTGGCAAGGCATTCTACTTGCAACGCTAGATTCTGGTGCGATGAGGTCGCGTTTCGACCCATTCAGGCCACTTTTTTTGAGAGGTTCACGAGGCGTTCTGAAGGTTCCAACAGCCATCAGATCATTCCTTAGTGGCCGGTGATGGTGGACAAGGGACGCTGGTCAGAGAACCTCACCACCACGCAGGTCTCGTGCGTCGGAAGAGGAGCAGGCGATGCTTAATCACATACTCGATCCCGAAAATTCCATCTTGTTCATCCGGCCAAGGTCGTCTTTATCGGAAAGCGATTTCGTGCAACTCGCAAAGACGGTCGATCCGCACATAGCGACTGGGGGCACCCTCGGTGGGATCATCATTGAAGCTGCTGAGTTCCCCGGATGGGAGAGCATCGGGGCGATGGCAGCTCATTTCCGGTTCGTGCGGGACCATCATAAGCAAGTCAGGAAAGTCGCCCTTGTAACCGATTCTTCCCTCGGGACGGTCGCGGAGAACTTGGCGTCACATTTCGTCGCTGCGGAAATTAAGAAGTTTAGATCAGGCGATATTGAAGCCGCGAAACAATGGGTCTTGAGCCGCTCGCAGCCCACAGACCCAGGCTCCTAGGGCGTGGACTCATTAACACGCAGCCACAGCCTGTTGGATGCTAGTTGGATGAAGGCGAGGTAATTCGCCGCGAGCTTGTCATAGCGCGTCGCGAGGCGCCGACGCTGCTTGATCTTGCTGAAGAACTGCTCGACCAAAATTGCGCGCACGATAGAGGTGGCGGCTAAAGCAGATTGGCTCCGTCTCGGCGGAATGTTCGCCCATGCGCCGTGCTTGCTCACAAATGTCCTGATGCAATTAGCGTCAAACCCGAGATCAGCGAGCAGCATTGCTCCCGATTTCCGAAGCAAAAACATGATACTTTCTAGGTTGCTATCAAAGACAGCGCTAAGACAAGAAATGGCTATTGACCGCACTGTGCGATAGTACGTTAATTTGGTGAAAATACGTTTTTAATAATACCTTCGTTATATTGAAAACATTTCGTCTCAAGTTAGGATTTCTTGCTGAATGTTGTCCAGATTTTGGGAGGCATGCGATACTGATCCGAGACGAAAGACTAATCCTCGAACTTGGGCAGGCCGCCTCTCGTATTGTGGAGGAAAAGACGACAGCCGACGTCCTGAAAGCCCTCCAAGGCCAGCTTGCCCGCTTCGGCTTCAGCGACGTGCTGATCACGGGGCTTCCGGTTCGCCAGGACCAACATTGGCAACGCGCGATCGTCTGCGATGGATGGCGTCAGGAGTGGTACCGTCGCTATCTCGAAGAGGGGCATTTTCAACATGACCCTTGCGTCGCTCGATGCAGGCATCGAGCCTTTCCCTTCCTCTGGAGCGACTTGCAGCCCGAATTCATGTCGCCACGTGCAAAGCTGGTTATGGACGAGGCACGGGATTTCGCAATGAAAGACGGGCTTTGCGTCCCTATTCACATCCCGTTTCACGGACCGGTGGCGGTGAGTGCTGCTGGGGAGCGAATAGAGTTGTCGCCATCCGAGCGGCCCCTTGTTGAAGTTCTATGCTTGAAAGCTTTTCAGACAATTTGTCGGCTTGAAGGACGACTTGAACCCGAACGCGGCCCGACCCTAG
>NZ_JBFTPR010000036.1:0-18929 GCF_056398585.1 Aminobacter sp. 01T433 | reverse complement strand
GTCTCAGCAAAGTGCGTCGTCCACATTGAAGGCTCGTCCCGCGAAGCTCCATCATGCGGCGACCAATGTTGACCGCGAAGACAACCATGCACCCGGCCGCCGTTTCAACAGAATTCATCCCTTGACGCCCCGAATGCGATTAGACAACCCCATCACCCCGAATCCGACGCTGCGTGGCAAGTGGTGACCTTTGGCAGGAAACGACCCCATCTCTGTCGTTCCAAGGGCACTGACGACGACCCGAAAGCCGCCCTTACTGGCAAGTCCAACTGTCGGCTGGTCAGGGGCCGTCTGCGGAAAGTCCGGTTGTGGAAGTGCTCAGCCGCGTACTGCCGGTTCTGAGCCTGACTTGCTGCCTCGCAGTTGTTGGATTACCGGTTAGCGCCTAACTGGAATAGCGGTGCTGAAGATGGCGGACGTGCATAAGATAATCCAGCCCTCCATCGAGAGGCTTCTGGAACTCGGCGTAAACTTCCGCCTGCACCGATACCTATTTGATAGGCATGCAGCAGAATGGCGCAACCTCTCGGCCGAGCTTCACAACGATTACCCCGTAAGGTCCCTCGGCATCATCGCAACGCCTACGAACATCGAAAAGTACCACTTTCTGCATGATGAGGAGATGGTTGCACCAGAGGACATAGTCTACATGGTGGGCGACCAGGTCTACGACGCTGCAATGGCTGCATATGCTTTTACGATCGTCGAGATGTGCGGTGATGAGGTCGCGGCTTTTGTAAAGCAGACGCCTACGAAACAGAGGGCGTGGCATACTGAGATTAAGCAGAACGAAAAACTCTCGGTCAGCGAGGCACTCAGCCAGACGGCAAAGTTCGCCAAACCTTTTGATGGCGATGTCAACCTGGTGACTGCAACGTCGGTCATTCGATTGGCGAGGATGAAGGCCGCCCGCAATGAGTTCGCCCACCAAGGCGATACGATGGTGGATTTTAGTCAGTTCTTAGAAGACGCGTTGGCCGTCCTTAGCCAAATCTATTTTTTGTGTCTGCCTCGGGAAACTCACCTGAAAATTTATCCGTGGGAGGTCCTCATTGATAAATGGGAAGATGGGAATTTCGAGCATACAGAAGAACCCGATTAAAGGGAGCGGCGGCGTCTGGGCGGGCCGACCAAAATTTAGGTCTGGGAACGTCAGGTCTTGGGAGTAGCGGCGCTTTTGGCCAACTACTGTATTGGGGGCGGTTGCCGCCGAAGCTCGTTCACTTAGCGAAGGTCAGCTTTCTCGACGTGGCCGCCCGAAACCCGCCATTCCGCAATCCACCCCATTTCGGCCGCTCATACGTCGCCACCGGCTTCCCGACAGCAGTCATTCTTGTCGAACCCAAGGGTCGACATATTCCGGTGATCTGTCCGAGCACGGCATATGGGGTAAATAGTGCAGCAGACCGTTGCCGGGCGTGGTGGTTCTGTCGAGGTCACCAATAGTCAATTATCCACTGAATTCAGGGGAGCAGCGCCGCGCCAGTGTTGCAATGCCTTGATTGATCTCATTCTAGTTGCAGATGGCACATCCCACCCACAGGCGTCAGCGCGTGCCAATTTTAGGAGCTTGCTTTGTCTTCATTGAAAGTGCGCCAGATCAAGGCCAAGTTGCTGGACCTCTTCGAGAGACATCTGGATTTGTCTGATATTAGCCAGACCGACCAAGAGCGAGAGGCCAAGGTGTTAAGCCGTTGCTTAGCCGCCTACGCGCTGGTGATGACGGCTGGCTGTACGCCGGAAGATGCTGCCAAATCTGTCTGGGACGGCTCTGACGATAATGGAATTGACGCGGTATTCATCGATCACACAGAAAACCGCGTGATTGTATCGCAGTCGAAGTGGATCGCTGCCGGTAGTGGAGAGCCAAGTGCCGCTGACATCGCTGTTTTTGCCAACGGCGTGAAGGACATCTTTGAACAAGAAGAAGACAATTTCGCCGTCAGGCTCAGGCCCCGCCTACAGACGATTGGGCACGCGCTCGACGTGCCCGGTACAACTGTGGAAGTTGTTCTCATCTCGACCGGTGCAAGTCAAATCGCAAAACATGGCACCGCCAATTTGGACCGTCTGCTGCAAGAGTTGAACGGTCAGGATGTGGACGAAACCGATGCACTGGTTTCTAGCAACGTGATAGGCTTGGCTGAGGTCTACACTTCACTGGCGTCCGATAGTTCAGTTGAAGGCATCACTCTTGAGGCAAGCTTGCTTGACTGGTCAAAGGTTTCAGATCCGGAAGTTGCATACTTCGGTGTCATTGATGGATTGCAGCTAAAAGATTGGTGGGCAGCCTTTGGCCGTCGCCTAGTCGCCAAGAACATAAGGCACGCGCTTGGCACCACTGAAGTAAATCAACAGATTCGGGAAACGGCGCTGAACGATCCCGACCACTTTTGGTACTTCAACAACGGCGTTACACTCATCGCTGACGCCGCGGTACGCGCCCCCAAGGCAATAGGATCCAAGGCTTCTGGGAACTTTCAACTCAAAGGTGCTTCCATTGTAAATGGGGCGCAGACCGTTAGCACATTGGGGCGCGTGGAAGACGACGAAAGCTTGGGTCGTGTCCGCGTGCCCATCAGGGTCATTCTGCTGGAGGAGGCCCCTGCAGACTTCGGGGCAAAGGTGACACGCACCAATAATCTTCAAAACCGGGTAGAGGCGCGAGACTTCGTTGCCCATGACCCCGAACAAACACGGCTGCAACAAGAGATGCGCATCGAGGGCATCGATTATCAGTTCCTCCGAAGTGAGGCCACGCAGCCGTCGCCAAATTCGTGCGAACTGCTGGAGGTTACCACAGCATTAGCGTGTGCTTCGGGAGACTCTTCTATGGCCGTCAGCGTGAAGACCGGTATTGGGCGCTTCTTTTTGGACCTGAAGAAGACGCCATACATTGCACTCTTCAACCCGTCCACAAGTGGCGCGACCGCCTTCAACGCTACTCTCGTCCAGCGAGCAGTCGATCGTTGGATTGACCAAAAGAAGAAAAGCATCAGCAAAAAAAGCGGTTATGCGTGGGGAACTCTAGTCCATGGAAACCGCATATTGTCAGCAGCTGTTTTCGCTCGGATCGGCAAGGTTGGACTCACTCAACCCATCGCGGAGTTCCGAGGAAAAATGTCTGAGCTAAACATCTCAGATCACTGCGAGCAGGTCTATTTCGCAATGGTGAGCCACTTGGATGCCAACTACCAGGGCAAGTTTCTCGCTCTGCTCTTTAAGAACCCGTCTATGAGTAAGGACGTGTACGAGGTCAGCAAAGCTGCCTCCTCTTCCAAAGAAGATGTCGGAGTAAGTGCGCTGGCGGATTAGAGGTTATCTTTCGCTAGAACCTTTACGTCCATTCCATTTTGTCAACCGGCCATTGTGTTGCTTTTTCGATTGAAACGTCTGCATTGCAGAATAGCCGGTAGCCGCTGATTGGCAGGAACGGGGCGCCTTGGCGCATAACGATGAATGGCAAGGCGAAGGCAGCTTTGGCGGAGTTATTGCTGAAACCTGCCACAAGGGGCCAGGAATTCGTCGCGCCATCCGCGCGGCCGGCGCCAAGCGCTTTTACCTGCTGTCCTACCGTCCTACCCCTACGGCCTCAATCTGATCGAGCAGGTCTTCGCTAAGCTCAAGCGCCTCATGCGAATCCATCGTCGACGAAGGTCGCAGTCAGACTCGTTGATTTTGCTCGGTAAGATCAATCCGGTCCATCCATGATGATGCAAGCAGGTCGCCTTTGCTGCCACCTAACCCGACACCGACATTTCTCTGTCGGCAGTACAAGGCCAGCTCGAGTTGCGTATATTCGCGCGCAAGACGTGGTCGACACTGCGCGACATCAACATGGCTGCTCGCCATGCTGAGATCGACTCGGTCGTCGGCGCCGGCGGCTCCGGCAAGTCGACGCTGCTGCGGATCATCGACGCCCCCTTGCCGGCGTCGTCGGTGATTGTGCGGGTTTCTGGATCGGTCGTTACCAAGCGGGCGCCGACCGGGCCATGGTGTTTCAGCAGGTGCCCTTTTACCGTGGAAGACGGCGAGAACGTCGCCTATGGACTGACCGTCGGCGGCACGCTGCACCGTGATGTTCACGCCACTGCACAGCGCTTCATAGATCTCACCGGCCTGAAGGGTTTCGAGCACCACTTTCCGCACCAACTCGCCGGTGGCATGCGCCAGCGCGTCACTGTCGCCCGGGCGCTCGCGGTCAACCCGAAGATCCTGTTGCTGGACGAGCCCTTAGCCGCTCTCGACTCGCAGACACGCGACATCATGCAGGGCGAACTGCTCAACATCTGGCGAGTGGAACAACGGTCCTGCTCATCACCCACAAGATCGACGAGGCGGTATTCCTGTCGGATCGAGTCTTGTCTTCAGAGCCCGGCCGGGTTCGGTACGTGAGGAGATACCTGTGCCGCTGGCGCGCCCGCGTGCGCTTGAAGTCAAGCGCAGCCCGGAGTTTGGCGTGCCGGTCGACCGCATCTGCCATCTGTTCGAGGACGAGGTTCGCAGCGCGGTAGCCAATCACAGGGGGGGCAATCACCGTGCCGCTCCCGCATTGTCGTGCCACCGACGGTCAAGGCTGTGCGTGTTTTAACATCACGCCGGCCCTATTGAAGCCTCTGTGTAATCAGGCCCCGCAACCACCATCTTCCGTTGTAGGGCGGTGCCAATCCCAAGATTGACCGAGCCGCCCCTTGAGGGCCGGTTTTCGCTTTTGGGAGAGGCGAACCTCTCCGATCGTCGCAGCCCAGAGGATCCCTGCAAGGTCTCCATTAAGGTTACCGGCAACCCCGACGTCGTTTTGATCGACGCCCGTAGTGACGACAAGCTATACGCGTCGAAAGCCGACTGACTGCAGCTCGTTCCTGTCTTGTTCCTCCGGATCGAATCTGACACAATGTCAAAGATCGACCCAGGGGTTAGCATGTCAGAATTCTCAGATCTTCGCCAAAAAGCAGGGCTTTCAGTTCCGGAAGCAGCCCGGCAGCTGGGTTACACTGAGCGTCAGATTTATCGCTTTGAGACCGGTGAGGGCGAGCCGCGCAAGGCGACCATCGATCTCCTGCGCCTGATGGTGCCGACGTCTCGTGAGGCGGCCGATCGCGAATTTACCTTCATCGACCTGTTTGCCGGCATTGGCGGTTTCCGACGTGCGTTCGAGCCGTTGGGTGGCAAATGTGTGTTCACCTCAGAGTGGGACCGCTGGTCACAGCTCACCTATAAGGCCAACTATAACTGCGACCATGAAGTCGCGGGCGACATCACAAAGATTGAGGCTTCGGCCATCCCTACGCATGACGTGCTCCTGGCGGGTTTCCCGTGCCAGCCGTTCTCACTGGCCGGGGTCTCCAAGAAGAACTCACTTGGTCGCGCGCATGGATTCCAGTGCGAGATGCAGGGCACGCTCTTCTTCGACATCGCGCGCATCATACAGCATCATCGCCCTAAGGCGTTCCTGCTTGAGAACGTGAAAAACCTGAAGAGCCACGATAAGGGCAACACGTTCGACGTCATCATGAAGACGCTTCGCGAGGACCTCGGTTATCGCGTCGAGACCCGTATCATTGATGCACGATCCTGGGTGCCACAGCACCGCGAGCGTATCTTCATCGTGGGCTTCCGAGATGACACCGACTTCAGCTTCGAGAGCCTTGTTCTTCCCGAGAACGACGGACCGACGCTTGGCACGATCCTCCATCCCGAGGACGGCAGCGAGCAGCCGGACGAGAAGTTCATTCTCGAGAGCGGCAAAGTCGATCCGCGCTACACGCTCTCAAACCATCTTTGGACCTACCTGCAGAACTACGCAGAGAAGCATCGCGCAGCTGGCAATGGTTTTGGGTTCGGTCTCGTTGGGCCGGATAACGTGGCACGCACGCTTTCTGCCCGCTACCACAAGGATGGTTCCGAAATCCTGATCCAGCAAAAGCGCAAAAACCCGCGCCGCCTTACCCCACGTGAGTGCGCCCGCCTGATGGGGTTTGAGAAGAAGGGCAGCGAGCCGTTCAAGATCCTGGTCTCTGACACGCAGGCATACCGCCAGTTTGGCAATGCCGTGGTTGTGCCAGTCGTTGAGGCCGTTGCAAAACTCATGCTTCCGCACATCCTCGCCGGAAAAAAGAAGCCGCGAAAGGCGAAGCCCCAGGAAGAGGATCTGCTCGCCGTTGCCTGACGTCGTCGACCCGATCACGCGCAGCCGGATGATGTCCGGCATCAGGTCAAAGAACACTTATCCTGAGCTGAAGATTAGAAAGGCGCTCCACGCGGAGGGCTTCCGCTATCGGCTGCATTCGTCGGACGTCCCAGGCAAGCCAGACATGGTCTTCCCTAGGTTCAGGGCTGCAGTGTTTGTGCATGGGTGTTTCTGGCATGGCCATGACTGTCCGCTTTTCAAGATGCCGGGCACGCGCCAAGAGTTCTGGTCAGCAAAGATCGCTCGCAATCGCGCGCGGGATCAGGTTGTTCAACAGCAATTGAAGGAAGCTGGATGGCGTTCAATGACCGTCTGGGAATGCGCCATTCGCGGACGAGGCCGGCTTGGGCTTGATACAACCGTTGCTGCCATTAGCGACTGGCTACCAGACAGCGACGTGAAGACGGCGGAGCTTCGCGCACCGAAGAAGGAGGCAGCATGAGCGCTCAGGCCGAGCTTAACTTTGAGAGTGCCAGCGCAGATGCAGATCTACTCGCACAGCTGGAGCAGAAGGCTGATCTGGTTCTCATCAAGAAGATGGCGAACAATGATCGCGATTGGGCAGACCACGACAACAAGCACCAGGGCGGGGTCTATATTCCTGTCGAGCAGCGTGATGGTGGATTTTTCCCGCCGCTGATCGACACGATCACGAAGCGAGGCGCATCCGTGCGCGAGGCGACGTTCCGGACGATCTGGCCACAGGTAGGTGGTGAAGATACCAGCCGCCTTGTGAACTACACCAGCAAAGGGCCGGAAACGCACATGACCAATGTGCCAAAGGAAGCTTTCGCAGGGCTTCTCCCGGCATCTTTTCTTGTCATGGGCCGGATGTCAGGTCCTGACGGATATGAGTACGAATGCCTGACAATCGACTCCGGCAGCGATGAGGCATCGCTGCTTACCGAGATGTTCGGCTTTGATGCGGACTTTGTCGTCGAGGTCTTCGATCCCGCCGCTGTCAGGGCGAAGGACCGTGACCGTGTTCTTGACTTTGCGGACCGGGTGATTGCCGCGTGGCTCGCAGGTGAGATCGCCTCCTTCGCCCGCGGTAATGCCGCCATGCCGGCGACAGCGGAACTCGCCCGCCTTGCACTGCGCCAGTATCTTGACACGCATGGCCTTGAGACGCTCAACCCCTTTAAGCTCGATCACCCTGGCGACGTGCTGCGCGAAATAAGCCGCAGCATCGAGTGGGACCTGTTTCGCGAATATCAGCGACGCGAGCGTGCAGTTGAACTTGTGCGCCTTGTGCTGGGAGATGCGACACGCACCTACACCGCGTCCGACATTATTCGCAGACTTGTCGATGGGCTGCCTGGCATTGATGCAATCATGCTCTCTGCGAGCCAGCAGCGAAAATCCCGCGCCGGCTACTCGTACGAACACCACATCGAGACCATGCTTCTCGGCGGCAGCATTCCGTTCGAAAAGCAGGCTATCGTCGATGCGAAAAAGCGCCCAGACTTCATCCTCCCCTCACTGGCGTGGATAGACGGTGAGACTGATAGCGCCAGCACGGGACTGATCCTGAGTGCTAAGACAACGCTTCGCGAACGCTGGAAACAGGTCGAGCGCGAGAAGGGCAGCAGACGCCTGTTCCTCACCACCGTCGACGAGAACATCGCCGGCAATGCCATTGAGGATATGGCGTCCTTTGGCGTTCACCTGGTCATTCCCGAAAGCCTGCTCAAATCCAAAATGGCCGAGTACGCCGGCCATTCAAACGTCCTGGGTTTCCGGGAGTTCTGCGAAGTCCACGTGCGGCCTCACCTCACTGCCTGGAAGTCAGCGGTGACTAGCCTCCTGTGAAGGCTTTCCACCTGAGCGCAATCGCTGCGGCCGAGGGCCTGATAACTGCGTTCAGTATCATGCCCGCAAACCGTTCGTAATCGCTCCCTTTGAGGCGTTCCGAAAGGTGCAGTGTCAGGTCTTCATCGATACCGATCAGGTCCAGATCGTAGAGGGTATGAAGATCAGCCCTCAGCAAGCAACCGTTTGCGGGGTCGTTGTCCGCGTCTGACCGATACGGCCATATGTGCGCTGCTTCGCCGATGTCCATCACATTGCACCCACTGATCATGCATTGCGCGCCGTACCGCGTAATCAGCGACTTGCGAAATTTCTGCTGACCACGTCTGATCCTGATCGACGCAAGCACACGCCTGCGCTCATCTCCTGCGGAAAGCACATAGTCGTCGTTGCCACCCACGCTGCTGTCCGTTGGCGTAAGCCCCTGAAGGTAGAGACCTGCCAGCACATGCGTCTGAGGGGCGTAAACTTCCAAAAGCCGCGTGATCATAAACGGATCTACTCGATCGACATCTGATGGTTGGGACGCAGGGCAGCTTCGCGCAGCTGCGGACCACCCAGCGCGCCCGGTGCGGGAATAAAGTTCTCGCCGTACGAAGCTGTGTAGTTCACCACGCTGATGGTCTCGGACAGCGGTGTCTCGAACTCATGCCTGTTGTTGCAGCGAAAGCGCGGTGATTTGTGTCGCCGCTCTTTGATGCCTGTCGTCCGGCATACAGGACACCGAAAGCGATCCTTCAGGCCACTTTCAGAGGTAACGTCTTTAATGATGGCCACACCTATTGGGGGTGCTCGTTGCGGATGCAAACAAGGTCCCCGGCAGAAACTCTCCCACTGTTATTGAGCTCGCTGTCAAACCGGTAGGCGCGCGCCGGGTCGTCTTTACAGCGGCATTCCCGCCGTACTGCCTGCGCCCCGCTACCGCGAGGATAGACCAGACACGCCTCTCCACGAGCCCTCCGCATCAAAAGTTTCGATCATATTGCGCGTACATTTCCAAAATGTAAAACGGATGTTGACTGAATACACTTCACCGCATATGCAATGTACACATCAGAAAGGCATCGGAAATATGCGCGACAAGCGGAGCAAATTTATTGAACTGGCACAGGCGCGGGTGAACCGCGCGATCAAGGACGTCCGCCTTATCGGCAACCTCGCCAACCGCAGCGCCTATGACTATTCGGACGAAGACGTCCGCAAGATTTTCCGGGCCCTGCAGAAGGAGCTGGACGCAGCAAAGTCCCGCTTCACCGGCGATGCCGGAGGCAAGGACAATGAATTCACACTGGAGTAGCGTCGCGATGTGGAAATGGATCTGGCCGCGTGTTGGCCCAACGCCGATCTCGCAGAACACTGACAGCGAGATGTTCGACCGTGCGGACTTTCCGTATACGGAAACGTTCGTGCGTGAAGCCATTCAGAACACTCTGGATGCGCGCCTGAATCCATCGGCGCCGGCCGTGATCCGTTTCGGATTTCACGAGTCGGACCTCAAGGGTCGTGCACCCTACCTGCAGGAAGCGGTAGCGAACCGGATTACTGCGGAGTTCGCAGAGATCGAGGAATGGTCGAAAGGCCGGATCAAGTGGATCACGATTGAGGATTTCAATACGAAGGGTCTCGATGGAGGCTTCAAGAACCGTCTCGACAACTTCTGGAACTACTGGCTGAACTTCGGCGTGTCGAACAAGGCCAAGGAAGGTGCCAAGCGGGGAGGCCGCGGCATCGGTCGTATGACCTTCCTCATTGCGTCGCGTCTCCAGACCGTTCTTGGGTATACCCGTCGTGTGGAAGACGGGCAGTTTGCCGCCTGTGGCATGACGCTTCTCAAGGCGATGCCGGGCAGCGATGGTGTCCTGCTTTCAACGCATGCGTATCTGGCAGCTGACACCGACGGTGATGTCTTCAGGCTTCACGATGAAGCAGAATTCCATCAGGGTATGGTCGCAGGTTTTGGCCTCACAGGCTATGAAGGTACTGCAGGAACAAGCGGGCTTGCCCTCGTCATCCCCTATCCATATCCGGAGCTGACGCCACAGGGTATTCTTGCCTCCTCGATCGAGCACTTCGCGCCAGCCATTCTGGGCGGTTCGCTTGTCGTTGAAGTGGATGGCACGCGGCTCGATGCAACCTCCATTGATGAGGTCTCCGACTCCGTCGCCGGGAACATTCTTACACAACCGATCCGTGATGACGTCGGTCGTTACCTCAATCTGATCCGTGCCGGTTCAGGGCAGATGCTGGAACTCAGGATTGCTATTAGCGACGGCTTCGAGCCGCTGCGCGAAACGCCGCTGGTCAAGCAGATGCAGGAAGCCTGCAGAAACGGCGATCAAGTTGCAGTCAGGGTCGCGTTCGACCTGCGTAAGGGTACGAAAGGGATTCCAGTCTCCCTGTGTGCCGTCGTGCAAAAAGCGCCGGAAGAAGCTGCGCCAATCGACCGTCTGTTTCGCGAGGGCATGAGCCTTCCGGAGGTAAAGGCGAACATGCCCGGGGAGCTCGACATGATCGTGCTTGTCGACAATGACGAGCTCGCGGCCCTGCTGAACCTGTGCGAAGGCAAGGCGCACCTTGATCTGCTTGAATCCAAAGAGGTCAAAGCCAAGCTGGACAAAGAGGGTTACACCAACGGTGTGGCGGTGAAGCGGCTGGTCAAGAACCTGTGCGCCGACCTTCGCTCGCTTCTCACTCCTGAGATCACCAAGCCCGAGAACGATGTTTTCGACAGCTTCTTTGCCCTGCCAGACAATGACCCTGCGAAGAAGAAAGGGCCCGGTGGAAAGCCCACAGTAACCCCAGTCGAGCCGATAGAGCCTCCCCCGCCGCGGGTGCCGGCATTGCTCGTCCACACTCTGGATGATGGTTTCCGCATGACCGCAAATCCGGCTTACGTGGACTGGCCCGTGAACATGTCGGTAAGCATCGCTTATGCCGATGGCAGCCGTAAGCCAGGATGGGACGAGCTCGATTTCAGACTCTCCGACCTGCCAATCAGTTCGACGGACAGCGAGTTCAGTTTCGTGAAGAACAAGATCACGGCGAAAAACTGCGGCGCCGACTTCAGCGTCGAGGTGAAGGGTTTCGACGCACGTCGTGAGATCGATACGATCATCAAGGTCTGGAAGAGCAATGCGCAGAACCATTAGACTTACTGGCAGACGCCAGCTCGACCGCAAAAGCGCCGCGATTGCCATTCGTGAAGTCGGAGGCAAAAAGCTCCTCACGTTCACGTTCGCCGATGAAAAGGCGTTCAAAGGTTTTCCGGCGAGCGCGCGCCTGCAGGTGCGCCTCGATGAGAACAAGCAGCTCGAGCTAATCGATCTGGGTACGGTCGGGTCGCCGAAGACGGCGGTTGAGCTTGAAAACCAAAACTACATCGACCCAACCTGCATGCTGCGGGTCGCAAAAGCTGATGGAGAGAACTTCGGCGTTCTTCTCGGCAGCACCGGGTCGTGGCGTCTACAGTCGGACAACCCCAATCAGAATGGTGGGGTGAGAGGGCTTCTCAACTTCCTGCCGGGCAAGATCGCGCCGCGCACGTGGAAGCTGAACATCGATGAGAACGCTCATCCGATCATCCAGGTCGACAGCCGGATACCCGATCCCCGGTCATGGGCAAAAAGCGACCCGGTATTCGTCGGCACCATTATGCCGGCTGTGATCCACCAGATCTTCGATGACATTCTTTGCCACGACAATCCGCAGGATTTCGAATGGATGAGGGACTGGCTCCAGTGGGCGGACGGCCTGATGACCGGCGAGCCGCTACCGGAGAAGCCGGATGTTGCGGAACGGCGCAAATGGATTGATGCCCTGATCGACAGCTTCTGCCAGCGGCACAAGCTTTCCGATCGCATCGTTGATCAGCTTCTTGCCACGGGAGGTGTGCAGTGAAATTTGATGGTCTCTACCAGCTCACGCCTGCCGGAATGGAAGCTTTCCAGCAGGCGTTCAATGGCCTGCTCGCGGAAGAGGCCATCGATCTGGCTAACCCCGCCATTGCAACACGCATTCAGGGTTCCAAGCCTTTCGAGGCTGTCGTCTTTGAAACCAGCCTGGACATGGGCAAAGCTATCATCGCGTCTGCGGGAAGCGTAGACATCCCCATCCTGCTCGCGAATGAAGGGCTGTGGGCCTGGCTGGCATTTGTCCTGCGTGATTCAGCCTACCCGCTGCGCAAGGACGGACGCCGCAAGCTTGGTGAGGTGCACCGCTGGTACCCGAGTGACGTAGGAAACTGGCAGAAGGGTCAGCGCCACCTCATTCGAATGCCTGTCCTGATGCTTTCGCAGTTCGGCGAGACGGTCGAGTATCTGTTCGACCGAACACCGTCAATTCCTGGAGAACTACGAGAGCAGATCACCAGTCAGCAGGACATGGCTCATGTCGGTTTTCAGGCCGCCGCAAGGAAGCTGTATTACGACGACAGCAAGAAAGCGCTGCGCCGTGGTTATGCAGGCAAGGGGCGCGGTTCCTCCAGACGACTTGCGCGCATCAGGAAGCAGCTGGACGTGACATGGAATCTCTTTGCGCTTTCGGCTGAGCAGTTTATCGAAAAGCTTCCCGGGGAGTTCGACAAATTCAAGAACCTGCCCGCGCAGTGATCGATCATGCAGCCTATCTCTCAACCAGTTGATCCCCGCACCGCCTTCTTCGGTTGTTACCTATCCTGTCAATTCTCTGTTCCGATATGCGATCGCCACGTCCGCTTTTGGGATTTCGAAGGAGTGGCTTGAACGACTGGAATAAGGCGCGATGCGGTCATTCCCTTCGAGCGATTGTTTGGCACGGCAGAAAGCAAATTTTTGTGCGCATTGGGAGCGGCGGCAAGCGGCGGCCCCTCGCAACTCGGCGCGTCATAAGACTCACAAGAGTGGCCAGGGGTGCGGAATCCGCGACAATGGCGAGCGCAATGCCAGCGCCATGCCCTGCCCTCCCGGGATCACAAGGTGGCGAAAATCTCTGAAGTGCTGTCGTGCCGACCACCCCAAAACGCCAACGCCAATCTTTATGCGGCGGAAAGACGAGTTGCGACCGTCTACGCCGGTCGAGACTTTGACAATCGAACCCCATTGTCCGGCAGTAATTCGATGCCAGCTTCTTGCAGTGCTGCGGCCATGCTCTTGAGATTGTTCGAGATGGGGACTCGAGCTCCTCGTTCATAGTCTGCCACTGTCTGTCGAGATACGTCAGCCGCCTGAGCCAAGTCCTCTTGGCTCCAGCCAAGCATCGCTCGAGCGCCGCGGCACTGCTCCATCGTCAAAACTGGCAATTTCAACTAAACATTCCGATTGACATCAATCATTTTGTATAAGAACTTGTCCTCAACGACGGCCGAGTAGTTGCTGCAACACCTACTCGGCCTGACCAAACCCAAGCTGGTTGGAGCTCGGATCATGGCTGATTCCGACAATACCACAGCTTTGCCTTTCGTCATCCTAGGGAGACGAAGGAAGAGCCGCGCTGTGGATGACGATGCGAAAGGTGACGCCACGGTTGGCGCCAGATTCGCAGAGAGCATTGCCGCGCGTTTGCTTGCGCCCGTCGACCCTTGCGTGGTCCTGCTGCAAGAGTGGGAGCACGCACACCACATGGCGGTGGTTTTGTGTCGACTGCAGCAACGCCTTGAGACGCGGATAAGGAATGCCCTCGGGTCTCCAGTTCCAGGCGGCGCAACGGATATGGACCGCAAGGGCACGTCGAAGTCAGCCCTGACAGATCATCAGCAAACACGTTGGGACGCGCTTGACCATGAGGTTGGCTACTCGCGCGTCCGTGCTGCTGAGATAGAGGCCGTCGAGGCTGAAGAACAAGTCCTTGAAGCCGTTGCAGCCACACAAGCGCAGTCACTTGGCGGGGTGATCGCCAAACTGACAATCATTGCCGGCGGCGGCGAGAGCCAGGGTGACACATCGTCATTTCCCTGGCCGCAGATCCAGTCGGTTCTGGACGATCTCAAGCGCCTGAGCGAACGCGACCGGCCTGGCGACAGTCGCGGCGTGGACGAAAGCCATTCACGGCGAGACTGAGCGCAATGCAGGATCGCGGGAGGCGAGACTGCGACCAAGCGCGGCAACAGACACCAGACATCCCTGCATGGGCTGTTCGCGCGGGCACCTTCACAACAATGGGAGAGAGAAAATGAACTTGAGAAGTCCAGCACGTCTTGCACGCATCTGCAGCGCATTGCTTGCGCTGATGATCGCCATGGTGGGTGGCACGGCCTTAGCCGAGACCACCAAGGAGCGGATCATGCGCGAAGGCAAGATCGTCATTGGCATCCACAACCGCTCGCCCTGGGGTTTTCGCGATGAAGCCACTGGCGAAGCAAAGGGCTGGCACCCGGACCTGCTCAGGGCTGCCTTCTCCGATCTCGGCGTCAAGGAGCTCGATATCAGGGTCACCGAGTTTGGTGCCTTGATCCCAGGTCTACTGGCAGGCCGCTTCGATGCCGTGGCTTCCGGTCTTTCCATCACGCCAGAGCGCTGCCGGCAGGTCGCCTTCGGGTCCCCTGATCTGAAAGTCCACGACGCGGCCATCGTACTCGCTGGCAACCCAAAACAGATCCATGGCTTTGCGGATATTGTGAGCAAAGAGATCATCATGGGTGCCGGACGCGGCAGTGTCTCGGTCAGGAATGCGGCTGCAGCCGGTGTGCCGGAGAAGAACATGCTGCTGTTCCCCGACATCGAAGCCAACATCTCGGCCCTGCGCTCAGGTCGCATCGATGTCACGGTGCTGTCGTCGCCCACCGTCATTGGCCTGCTCGCCGGCGGCAAGGCCAAGGGCCTGGAGAGTGCGACACCGTTTGTGACGACAGACGAACAGGCCACTTATGCAGCTGTCGCCTTCCGCACCGAAGACCAGGATTTGCGAGCGCTGTGGGATGAACGACTGGCTGTCCTGACGCTGGACGGCACGGTGACCAAGATCATGGCCCGATATGGCTTTGGCGCGACGGAGGTCGTGCCCAACACCATCACCGTCGACAAGCTCTGTGGCAATGGCGCCGACGGTGCTGGCAAATGAGTATGCTCGAGATCTGGCTCGGCATCCTTCAGGGCTTTCGTGTCACCGCTTTGGTGACACTCTATGGCCTTGTCTTTGCCATCCCCTTTGGCCTTGTCTTCGGCGTTGCCCAATACCTGACGACAGGCCCGGCGCGGTTTGTGGTGACCTCGATCATCGAGTTCTGGCGCAGCTCGGCCGTCATCATCTTGCTGTTTGTCTTCTACTACGCCCTGCCCCTGGCCGGACTGGCACTGTCGGCGATGACTGTCGCCGCCATGGTGCTCGGGCTCAACATTGGTGGTTATGCCAGCCAGGCCGTCCGGGCTGGCCTGCAGGCGTTGGACCGTGGCCAGAAAGAAGCTGGCCACGCACTGGGACTCAAGCGCTCCACCATCTTGTGGCGCATCGAGCTGCCTCAGGCACTGGTCGCGATGAGCCCGACCTTCATCAACCAGCTGATCCAACTGGTGAAGGCGACATCGCTGGTCTCTCTGGTCACGCTGACCGACATGACCTTCCGCGCCAAGGAGATCTCCCAGATCGAGTACGACCCGGTGCCGATCTACACCTCACTGCTCCTGGCCTACTTCATCGTCTGTTATCCGGTCGCGCTGTTCGGGCGTTGGGCAGAACGGCGCATCAACCCGGCAAGGGAGGCGCGTCGTGGCGTTTGATCTGGTGTTTGCACTTTCGACGGTGCCTACCATCCTCAGTGCCATCGGCATGACGCTGCTGGTCGCGGCCCTCAGCTGCATTGGTGCCTCGGCAATCGGCTTCGGCTTCGAGCTCATCCGGAGATCGGGAGGCTTGGGGGGCCTCGTCGTTGGCTTCGTGATCGACTTCATCCGTGCGACGCCGGTGCTGGTCTGGCTCTACTGCCTGTATTTCATATTGCCGTTTTACGGCATTCGCCTTGGCGCGCTTGCCGTCGGCATCATCGGCCTTAGCCTCTATTACAGCGGTTATCTCGCCGAAGTGTTCAAGGCTGGCATCGATGCCATCCCCAATGGTCAGGCCGAAGCCGCAAGGGCCCTGGGCCTCGGCAGCATGGATCAGACCATCTTTGTCATCGCCCCACAGATGCTGCGCAACATCGCAGCACCCATGGGCAACTACTTCGTCTCGATCCTCAAGGCGACGCCTTATCTGGCCGTGCTGGCCGTGCCCGAGATGCTCGGCCGTGCCTTCGACATCGCCTCTGACACCTATCGCTACGCCGAGCCGCTGACGGTCGCTGGCCTCATCTCCCTTGGTCTCGCGCTCATCATCTCGCAAGCCATCAAGCGGCTCGAGATGCGTCTGCTTGGGCCGACGACCAGGTAGGCCAGCGGCCGGTAGACCAGCAACGGGTCGCGCGTCTTACGAACCTCACCGTGCAGGCGCACCGGCGAAGCCACCCACCCACAATAGCTCGCTGTCATCAGCGGACCGTAGAGAGAACCCATGACCAAGACAGACGACAAGCTCGCCGTCCAGATCACCTCGCTCAACAAATGGTATGGCACCTTCCATGTGTTGAAGGAGGTCAACCTCACCATACAAACTGGGTCTCGCGTCGTGATCTGCGGGCCGTCAGGTTCTGGCAAATCAACCCTGATCCGCTGCCTGAACGGGCTTGAAGCCTATCAGCAGGGAACCGTAACACTGGGCACGACCAGGCTGGACGACAACGCCAGGGAGACAGCACTCGCCCGCCGACAGACCGGAATGGTGTTCCAAAGCTTCAACCTGTTTCCGCATCTGACGGTTTTGTCGAATTGCACCTTGGCTCTACGGCGGGTGCTTCGCATGCCTCGCAACGAGGCCGAGAGCCTGGCGCACCATTTCCTCGAAAAGGTCCGCATTCCCGAGCAGGCCAGCAAATACCCCGCGCAACTGTCAGGCGGACAGCAGCAGCGCGTGGCCATCGCCCGGGCGCTGTGCATGAACCCGCGCCTGATGCTGTTTGATGAGCCAACCTCCGCCCTCGATCCCGAGATGGTCAAGGAGGTGCTCGATGTCATGACCGGGCTCGCCCACGAGGGCATGACAATGATCTGCGTCACCCATGAGATGGGCTTTGCCCGCGAGGTCGCCGATCAGGTCGTGTTCATGGACCAGGGCAGCATTGTCGAACAGGCGTCGCCGGTGACGTTTTTTTCAACACCCAACCATCCCCGTGCCCGGTCTTTCCTCAACACGCTGTTGCATTGAGAAGGCGTGGGTTGACGAGGAGGGAGGGATCAGTGGCAAACGACACACGCATCTGGACGGACGTCGATTTTAACAGGGATGGCAAGCAGATCGGCTGTCTGCGGGTGCCGTTTTCGAGCCATCGCTCCGCCTATGGCACCATTCCGATCCCGATCGTCGTTATCAGAAACGGCGCCGGGCCGACCGCCCTGCTTGCCGCCGGCAATCATGGTGATGAATATGAGGGTCAGGTTGCGCTCAGCAAGCTCGCCCGACAGCTTGATGCAAGCGAACCTTGTGGCCGCATCATCATCCTGCCGGCATTAAACTATCCCGCGGTGGACGCCGGCAGACGGGTGTCGCCGCTTGATCAGGGCAATCTCAACCGGATGTTTCCCGGCGACGCCAATGGGTCGCCGACCGAAATGATCGCCCACTACGTCGCAAGGGTATTGCTGCCTCCTGCCGACATCGTCATCGACCTGCACTCCGGCGGTACCTCGCTGTTCTACCTTCCCTGCTGCCTGATCCGTACCGGCAAGACTGATACCGAAACGGCACGGCTGATCGAACTGATGCATGTCTTCGGCGCTCCCATTGGCTCGATCAGCGACGGCTCGGGCGGCGGCGGTGCGACCACCCTCTCGGCAACAGCCCAGGTGCTCGGCATCCCAGCCCTGACCACCGAACTCGGCGGTGGGGCCTCCATGTCACGCCAAGGCGAAACCCTTGCCCGAGACGGCGTGCTGCGTGTGCTGAAACACATGGGCATCCTGCCCGACGCTATCGTTGAGCCGGCGGGGCCAACACGATCCATGCGGGTCGGCGGCAGGCAAGCCTTCACCTATGCCCCAGCCAGAGGCATCTTCGAACCAGTGGTAGCGCTGGGAGACGAGGTCCGGGCCGGCGATCTTGCCGGTATCATTCATCCAATAGCAGGGCCTTCGGAACCGGTCAGAACGGTTCAGTTCGCACAATCTGGCCTCGTCGCTTGCCAAAGAGCCCCTGCCCTTACCGAACCCGGAGACTGCCTGTTCAAGCTTGTGGTGGACGTCACCTAAGCGCCTTTGTGCACCACTGACATTGCGTGCCTCTTCGACGCGCAGACGGCAGCACGAGGTACGCGCCCTCGGACTCAACGGTATCGAAGGGACTTTCCGAACGGGCTGAGATGATACGACCAAGCCGCTTCCGCTACGCGTAACGAGCGATGGCTGCCTTGAACCGAGCGGTAATGGGTTAGCGCGTCCGTCGACCCAACATCTCCGCCGCGATAGCAACCACATGATGTTGCGAACAACTACACCTCATAGCTTCCATGCCGTGCTCTGGCGCTGCGCCAGTTGTAAATGCTCGGCCTGTTTCAACGTCTGCGCTATGCGCTCATGGGCAGCGAGCTGTTGGGCTGCGCGCATCACCGGCCAAGCCTCACGCAGCTTCTCGCGCTCGCCAGGGCGAAGGCCCTCGGCGGCCTTGTCGAAGTGGCTACCCGACGGCGCCCGCGCGGCATTGACGAGCAAGGCCCGCTCGCCAAAACGTTCAGTGACGGCACGGTTGAAGCCATCGATCTCGAGCTTCGCCTGGCGATTGTTGAGGGCAAGGCCAAGAGCGGCGGGAAGATCGTTGCGGTCGATGGCGGTGCGGATGTTTTCCAGCACTGACCTTGCGGCTTGCGACAGCGCCGGGATGTCGATCGAGACACGATGACGAAGCACCTGCTCCTCCTTCTCGATCCTTGCGG
>NZ_JBFTPR010000035.1:0-19879 GCF_056398585.1 Aminobacter sp. 01T433 | reverse complement strand
CCGAGATGGTCATGCCCGGCGACAACATCACCGTCGATGTCGAGCTGATCGTGCCGATCGCCATGGAAGAGAAGCTGCGCTTCGCTATCCGTGAAGGTGGCCGTACCGTCGGCGCCGGCATCGTCGCTTCGATCAAAGAATAATCGACGCTTCACTGAATTGCATGAAGGGCGGCCCTCGGGTCGCCCTTTTTGTTTGCCGAAAGGCTACATTGCAAGGGGCCGCGCCACGGGTAAAGTTAACGTCATTCGCACAATCGTTGGGGGACGATGCGCTTGGCCAGATCACGTAACATTTTCAGACGTTTGTTTTTACTTGCCGTCTTTGCCAGCGCGCTGGTCTCTCAAATAGTGATGAGCGCCTCGGCTGGCCCGGGTGTCGATGATATCGACGATCCGATGAAATTCGTGGTCGTTCGCAGCAGCACACCATTTTGCGAACCCAATTGCCCGGAATTCATATGGGCACGCGGCGCGATAGAGGCAGGCACGCCGGCCGCCTTCAAGAAGTTACTGAAGCGGATCGGAAACAAGCGCCTGCCGATCGTCCTCAGTTCGCCCGGTGGAAGTGTCGATGCAGCGTATAAGCTCGGGCGAATGATCCGGGAGCGGAAGCTAGATGTAGGTGTTGGCAGCGCCTACCTGACCGCATGTCCCGCTGCCCAGCCGGATTGCGAAGCGCAGCAGAAGAAGACCGGGGTCTATTCGGGCGTTGTCGTCGACTATGGCGTCTATTGTAACTCGGCATGTCCGCTGGTGCTTGCCGGGGGCGTCAGGCGGCTTGCCGGTCCAACGACTTATGTCGGCGTCCATCAGATCACGACTACCTATTCCAGGGAAACGATCCGCTACCGAGAAAAGTACAAGATCGTGAAGGGTAAGAAGCGGGTGATCGAAAAGAAGATCGTCAGCCGCAAAAAGGTGGGCAGCTACCAAACGACAAAGCTGTCAAAGTCCAGCGAGCGGGCTTTTCTCGCCTACCTCAAGGAAATGGGGGTAGCCAAATCCTATTTCGCCGCGGCCCAAGGGACACCGGCCAAGGACATGCGCCAGCTGAGTCGGTTGGAAATGATTGGCATGAGCCTCGTTACGAGGGAGGAATCTGCCGGCATTTTCGCGCGAGCGGGGCTGTGCCAGTCGGGGCGGCCTGCGGAGAATTGCGTAGGGGAGGTAGCCTTGGCTGCCAGGCGCGTGAAGCCCTATCCGAAAGCGATAATTCCGCCGAACTCGCAGATGTGGTTTGCCGTTGTTCGGTCCAGCGAATCTGGCTGCGAACCAGATTGCCCAGAATGGATATCGGCCGAAGGCGATATTGATCCCAAAGCCCTTTCGCGCTTCGAGACCATTTTGAAGGCCCTCGAGGGGCGAAAATTGCCGTTGGTCGTGTCGTCGAACGGTGGCGACGCGGAAACCGCGATCGCCTTGGGGAACATGATTCGGGAAAACCGCCTGGATGTCGCAGTCGGCAGTACGGTTTTTTCCGGCTGCAAGCCCCGCTCCAAGAATTGTGTCGCAACGGCAAAGACCGGGGCGCCCTATTTCGGCAACGCCGTTTCAGGTGGTGGCGAATGCACCCGTGACTGCATGTTGATGCTGGCTGGAGGCAAAACAAGGCTCGCCGGCTATGGAACATTCGTTGGATGGGAGATCGGCGACAAGCCTTCCGAAACGGTGCTCGCCACTTATTCGGGGCAGGTGAATGTAAAGACGGAGTCATTCGACTCTGGCCCACCGGTCAAGCTCGATGACTATGCTCAGTTTCGTTTGATGAAAAGAGGCCTCCTGACCCGCACTAGCGCCGTGGATCTACTCGTCGACGGAGCTATTTGCCGTACCATCCCGACGCCAGGAAACTGCAGAGCGGCTAGCCCCGGTGAGTTCCCGCGCTAGCTCTTCCTATACGCCCTCAACTGCGTCTTAGGGGTGGCGGTTATCGCCACGCCCCGGTGGTCCGAAAACCGCAGCTGTGAATGTTCACAAACTGCTTCATTGCGCTCTTTACAGACGCGTCGGAAATCCTTAGGAAGCCGGTGCTGCGCAGTTGATGCGCGGCGAGATGCACGGGCATAGCTCAGTTGGTAGAGCGGCGGTCTCCAAAACCGCAGGTCGTAGGTTCGAGCCCTGCTGCCCGTGCCAGTCTTGCCAGAACTCGCTAATTCAGGCATAAGAGACTTTCGATAGCCGGAACGGAACGACTGGATGGTTCCGATGCGGCGTTTAAACGTAAAGCTGTACCCTGCCACTTGCGTGGAAAGAGAATCGGTTTTATGTAGGCGAAACAGACACGCGGCGCGTGGAGCTGGGGATCCGGCTTTACGCGTCCGAATTGCATGGGCGGAATGTTTGCGCTGATTCGGCGCGGATTTCCTCTCAGGTAGCGGCATCTCCCGGTCACGGGATCATCCAGAAGTCCGGTCAACGGACGTTGAAAGCAGAGCGGCACATGGCGAAAACCACGAACCCCTTCACCTTTCTGCAGCAGGTAAGGTCGGAAACGGCGAAGGTTACGTGGCCATCACGGCGCGAGACGATGATCTCCACGGTCATGGTCCTCGGCTTTGCAATTATTGCGATGATTTTCTTTTTTGCTGCAGACCAGCTGATGGCGTTCGCCGTCGAGCAGATCTTGGGCATGGGCCGCTAAGGCTGCGAATACGGAGAATTCCTGAGATGACTGCGCGCTGGTATATCGTCCACGCCTATTCGAACTTCGAAAAGAAGGTCGCTGAGGACATTGTGCACAAGGCCAAGCAGAAGGGCCTGAGCGAGCAGATCGAGCAGATCGTCGTTCCGACTGAGAAGGTTGTCGAGGTTCGCCGCGGCCGCAAGGTCGACGCCGAGCGCAAATTCTTCCCGGGCTACGTGCTGCTGAAGGCGCATTTGACCGACGCTGTTTTCTCTCTCGTGAAGAACACGCCGAAGGTCACTGGTTTCCTGGGTGACTCGAAGCCGGTGCCGATCACCGAAGCTGAAGCCCAGCGCATTCTGAATCAGGTCCAGGAGGGCGTCGAACGTCCCAAGCCGTCGGTCACTTTCGAGATCGGCGAAGCGGTTCGTGTTTCCGATGGTCCGTTCGCGTCGTTCAACGGTTTCGTCCAGGAAGTGGACGAGGAGCGCGCGCGCCTCAAGGTGGAAGTTTCGATCTTCGGGCGCGCTGTGCCTGTCGATCTCGAATTCGGTCAGGTCGAAAAGGGCTGATCGAAGCGCCCGTCGCCGGTTTCGGTGGTGGGCAGTGTCAGGCGCATGCCTGGCGCAAGCATGGTGGGAGAAGAGGCGGCTTAGCCGGTTGTCTTTTTCGCACCACCGAACTGCAACCGCCGGGTCCTCCGGCATAAAACGAAAGCAGGAAAGAGATGGCTAAGAAAATAGCGGGCCAGCTCAAGCTCCAGGTTTCCGCGGGTTCGGCGACGCCGTCGCCCCCGATCGGTCCGGCGCTTGGTCAGCGTGGCATCAACATCATGGAGTTCTGCAAGGCGTTCAACGCGCAGACCCAGGAACTCGAGAAGGGATCCCCGATCCCGGTCGTGATCACCTATTACCAGGACAAGTCGTTCACCTTCGTCATGAAGACGCCGCCGGTGGCCTACTTCCTGAAGAAGGCAGCCAACCTCAAGTCGGGCTCCAAGGAGCCGGGCAAGATCAAGGCTGGCGAGATCAGCAGCGCCAAGGTGCGCGAGATCGCCGAAATCAAGTTGAAGGACCTGAACGCGAACGATATCGAAGCCGCCATCAAGATGGTCGAAGGCTCGGCTCGTTCGATGGGCCTGGAAGTGGTGGGCTGAGATCATGGCTAAGATTGCAAAGCGCGTTTCCAAGTCCCGTGAAGGCCTCGATGCGGACAAGGCTTATGGCCTTGGCGAAGCACTCGAGCTTTTGAAGGCTCGCTCGTCGGTCAAGTTCGACGAGACCATCGAAGTCGCCATGAACCTCGGCGTCGACCCGCGCCATGCTGACCAGATGGTCCGCGGCGTGGTCAACCTGCCGAACGGCACGGGCCGCACGGTCCGCGTCGCGGTTTTCGCACGCGATGCAAAGGCTGACGAAGCCCGCGCCGCTGGTGCTGACATCGTTGGTGCGGAAGATCTCGTCGATATCGTCCAGAAGGGCCAGATCGACTTCGACCGCTGCATCGCCACCCCCGACATGATGCCGCTGGTCGGCCGTCTCGGTAAGGTTCTCGGCCCGCGCGGCATGATGCCGAACCCGAAGGTCGGCACCGTGACCACCGACGTCGCAGCAGCCGTCAAGGCTTCGAAGGGCGGCGCCGTTGAGTTCCGCGTCGAGAAAGCCGGTATCATCCACGGCGGCGTCGGCAAGGTCTCGTTCGACGTCAAGGCGCTGGAAGAAAACATCCGTGCTTTTGCTGACGCGGTCAACAAGGCCAAGCCGGCTGGCGCCAAGGGCGTGTACGTCAAGAAGGTGTCTGTCACCTCGACGATGGGCCCAGGCCTCAAGATCGACCTCGGCACGCTCGTCGCGTCGTGATTGTTTGAATTGGGATCTGCCAGCAATGGCATGATCCTGAGCAAGAATTCCGGGCCTCCGGGCCCGGATTTTTCGGAAGTTGGAAACAACTTTCGAAATCCTGTCCGAGATTGCAGGCGGTCCAAGCGACCCTTGGTCCTTAATTCGAATGGGCCTGCATGAGACGGGGTGAAGACCAGACAAAGGAGCCTTTGCTCCAATGAAAGGTTCGAACCGTGTTTGCCTTTTGTCTGCGCATCGCGCCGGGCCACAAGCCCGTCAGGTGTGGCGAAAGGGGGCAGGATCCTCGAGCGCCGTTCGGGTGATCTGGAATTTCTGGATTAGCCGCCCGGCAAAAGGCAACCCGACCGCACACCCCCGCAAATGGGAGGCGGTCAACTGGAGATAGGCAGTGGACAGAGCGGAAAAACGCGAACTCGTCACGGGCCTGAATGACGCGTTCTCGAACGCAGGTTCAGTCGTCGTGGCCCACTATGCCGGTATCACCGTCGCGCAAATGAACGATCTTCGCGTGAAGATGCGTCAGGCCGGCGGTACCGTCAAAGTCGCGAAGAACCGTCTCGCCAAAATCGCTCTTCAGGGCACGGAATCCGAAAGCATCATCGATCTGTTCAAGGGACAGACGCTGGTTGCCTATTCGGAGGATCCGATTGCAGCGCCGAAGGTCGCGTCCGACTTCGCCAAGGCTAATGACAAGCTTGTCATCCTTGGTGGTTCGATGGGCACGACCTTGCTGAACGCCGATGGAGTCAAGGCACTAGCCGCGCTCCCGTCGCTCAACGAGCTGCGTGCAAAGCTGGTTGGCATGATCGCCACCCCGGCTACCCGGATCGCCCAGATCGTCAATGCGCCAGCGGCTTCGGTCGCGCGCGTCATTGGCGCTTACGCCCGGAAGGACGAGGCGGCATGAGGCCGTTCCTCGCTATCATCAACACTCGTTCGAACTGATTGAAGGAATAGATAAATGGCTGATCTCGCAAAGATCGTTGACGACCTGTCGGCCCTGACCGTCCTCGAGGCGGCTGAGCTGTCGAAGCTTCTCGAAGAAAAGTGGGGCGTTTCCGCCGCTGCTCCGGTTGCTGTTGCTGCCGCTGGCGGTGCTGCTGCTGCTCCGGTCGAAGAGAAGACCGAGTTCGATGTCATCCTGGCAGCTGCCGGCGACAAGAAGATCGAAGTCATCAAGGAAGTCCGCGCCATCACCGGCCTGGGCCTCAAGGAAGCCAAGGACCTCGTCGAAGGCGCTCCGAAGCCGGTCAAGGAAGGCGTTTCCAAGGCCGACGCAGAGAAGCTCAAGGCTCAGCTGGAAGCAGCTGGCGCCAAGATCGAGCTTAAGTAAGCTCACGGTTTCGGTGGGCGGCCCAATCGCCGCCCACCGGCTCCCGTGACCCGGGGGATTGAGGGGAACCTATTTCCTGATGGCCGCAAGCGGCTTTCAGGAAACGGGTTTTCGCCCGTTTTGGATAGGCCGCCGCCGAGGCGGCGCGAAAATGCAAGGTGAGCATTAGCGACGCTCACCCCAAGTAAAGGCAGCAAGGAGCGACGATGGCCCAGATCCAGACTTTCAATGGCCGCAGACGCGTACGCAAGTTCTTCGGAAAGATCCCCGAAGTTGCGGAGATGCCGAACCTCATCGAGGTTCAAAAGGCATCCTACGATCAGTTCCTGATGGTGGACGAGCCCAAGGGCGGTCGTCCCGATGAAGGACTGCAGGCCGTTTTCAAGTCGGTCTTCCCGATCTCAGACTTCTCCGGCGCGTCGATGCTGGAGTTCGTCAAGTATGAGTTCGAAGCACCGAAGTTCGACGTCGACGAGTGCCGTCAGCGCGATCTGACCTTTGCTGCGCCGCTCAAGGTGACGCTGCGCCTCATCGTGTTCGATATTGACGAAGATACCGGCGCGAAGTCGATCAAGGACATCAAGGAGCAGGACGTCTACATGGGCGACATGCCGCTCATGACGTCCAACGGCACCTTCATCGTCAACGGCACCGAGCGCGTCATCGTTTCGCAGATGCACCGTTCGCCGGGCGTCTTCTTCGACCACGACAAGGGCAAGTCGCACTCGTCGGGCAAGCTTTTGTTTGCCGCGCGCGTCATTCCTTACCGTGGTTCGTGGCTCGATATCGAGTTCGACTCCAAGGACATCGTCCACGCCCGTATCGATCGTCGCCGCAAGATCCCGGTCACGTCGCTGCTGATGGCGCTTGGGATGGACGGCGAGGAGATCCTGTCGACCTTCTACAACAAGATCACCTACAAGAAGTCGGGCGATCACTGGCGCATTCCGTTCTCGGTCGAGCGTTTCCGCGGCCTCAAGGCTGTCGGCGATCTGGTTGATGCCGACACCGGCGAAATCGTCGTCGAAGCCGGCAAGAAGATCACCGCGCGTCAGGCCAAGCAGCTTGCCGAAAAGGGCCTCAAGGCGATCAAGGCGACCGAAGACGATCTCTTCGGCAGCTACCTCGCTGAGGACATCGTCAACTACGGAACCGGCGAGATCTTCCTCGAAGCTGGCGACGAGATCGACGAAAAGACCCTGAAGGTTCTGCTCGCGGCTGGCGAGGAAGAGATCAAGATCCTCGACATCGATCATATCAATGTCGGCGGCTACATCCGCAACACGCTCACGGTCGACAAGAACGAGAGCCGCCAGGACGCGCTGTTCGACATCTACCGTGTCATGCGTCCGGGCGAGCCGCCTACGCTCGATACCGCCGAAGCCATGTTCAACTCGCTGTTCTTCGATAGCGAGCGCTACGACCTTTCGGCCGTCGGCCGCGTCAAGATGAACATGCGTCTCGAGCTCAACGCGGAAGACACAGTGCGTGTCCTGCGCAAGGACGACATCCTTGCCGTGGTCAAGACGCTGGTCGAACTGCGTGACGGCAAGGGCGAGATCGACGACATCGACAACCTCGGCAACCGCCGTGTCCGTTCGGTCGGCGAGCTGATGGAAAATCAGTACCGCGTCGGTCTGCTCCGCATGGAGCGGGCGATCAAGGAACGTATGTCCTCGATCGAAATCGACACGGTCATGCCGCAGGACCTGATCAACGCCAAGCCGGCGGCTGCCGCCGTGCGCGAGTTCTTCGGTTCTTCGCAGCTGTCGCAGTTCATGGATCAGACCAACCCGCTGTCGGAGATCACCCACAAGCGTCGTCTTTCGGCGCTTGGACCTGGTGGTCTGACCCGCGAGCGCGCTGGCTTCGAAGTCCGCGACGTGCATCCGACCCACTACGGCCGTATCTGCCCGATTGAGACGCCGGAAGGCCCGAATATCGGTCTGATCAACTCGCTGGCTACCTTCGCACGCGTCAACAAGTACGGCTTCATCGAAAGCCCGTACCGCAAGATCGTCGACGGCAAGCTGACGAACGAAGTTGTCTATCTGTCGGCTATGGAAGAGGCCAAGCACTTCGTCGCCCAGGCCAACGCCGAGCTCGACAAGGACGGCCACTTCGTCGATGAGTTCGTCATCTGCCGCAATGCCGGCGATGTGATGATGGCGCCGCGCGAAAACGTCGATCTTATGGACGTTTCGCCCAAGCAGATGGTGTCGGTCGCAGCAGCACTGATCCCGTTCCTGGAAAACGACGACGCCAACCGCGCTCTGATGGGCTCGAACATGCAGCGTCAGGCCGTGCCGTTGGTGCGTGCCGAGGCTCCGTTCGTCGGTACCGGCATGGAGCCGATCGTTGCGCGTGACTCGGGTGCTGCCATCGGCGCTCGCCGCGGCGGTATCGTCGACCAGGTCGACGCGACGCGTATCGTTGTCCGTGCGACGGAAGATCTCCATCCGGGCAAGTCCGGCGTCGACATCTACCGTCTGATGAAGTTCCAGCGTTCGAACCAGAACACTTGCATCAACCAGCGTCCGCTGGTCCGCATGGGTGACCGGGTCAACAAGGGCGACATCATCGCCGACGGCCCGTCGACCGAGCTCGGTGATCTGGCTCTCGGCCGTAACGTGCTCGTCGCGTTCATGCCGTGGAACGGCTACAACTACGAGGACTCGATCCTGCTCTCCGAGCGCATCGTGGCCGACGACGTCTTCACCTCGATCCACATCGAGGAGTTCGAGGTCATGGCCCGCGATACGAAGCTCGGGCCTGAGGAAATCACCCGCGACATTCCGAACGTTTCGGAAGAAGCGCTGAAGAACCTCGACGAAGCGGGTATCGTCTACATCGGTGCGGAAGTGGCTCCTGGCGACATTCTTGTCGGCAAGATCACGCCGAAGGGCGAAAGCCCGATGACGCCGGAAGAGAAGCTGCTGCGTGCCATCTTCGGTGAAAAGGCCTCGGATGTCCGTGACACCTCCATGCGCATGCCGCCCGGAACCTACGGCACCATCGTCGAAGTTCGCGTCTTCAACCGCCACGGCGTGGAGAAGGACGAACGCGCTATGGCAATCGAGCGCGAGGAAATCGAGCGTCTCGCCAAGGACCGTGACGACGAGCAGGCGATCCTCGATCGCAACGTCTACAGCCGCCTGAGCGACATGCTCATCGGCAAGGACGCGATTGCCGGACCGAAGGGCTTCAAGAAGGGCTCGACCGTCGCCAAGGAGACGCTGGACGACTATCCGCGTTCGCAGTGGTGGCAGTTCGCCGTTGAAGACGAGAAGATGCAGGGTGAGCTCGAAGCTCTGCGCGGCCAGTACGACGACTCCAAGAAGCAGCTCGAGCAGCGCTTCATGGACAAGGTCGAAAAGGTGCAGCGCGGCGACGAGATGCCGCCCGGCGTGATGAAGATGGTCAAGGTCTTCGTTGCGGTGAAGCGCAAGATGCAGCCCGGCGATAAGATGGCCGGCCGTCACGGCAACAAGGGTGTCGTGTCGCGTATCGTTCCGGTCGAGGACATGCCGTTCCTCGAAGACGGAACGCATGCGGACATCGTGCTCAATCCGCTCGGCGTGCCTTCACGCATGAATGTCGGCCAGATTCTGGAAACGCATCTGGGCTGGGCATGCGCAGGCATGGGCAAGAAGATCGGTGAGCTGATCGAGGCGTACAAGTCGGGTGGCGATATCAAGCCGCTGCGCGACACACTCGAGAGCTTCATTCCGGCCAACGACCGCAACGAGCCGGTCCGTGATTATGACGACGAAAGCATCGTTCGCCTCAGCGAGCAGATGAAGCGTGGCGTCTCGATCGCGACCCCGGTGTTCGACGGCGCGCATGAAGCCGACATCAATGTGATGTTGCAGCAGGCGGGTCTTCACACCTCCGGCCAGTCGCAGTTGTACGACGGACGTACGGGCGAGCCGTTCGACCGCATGGTGACGATGGGCTACATCTACATGCTCAAGCTTCACCACCTGGTCGACGACAAGATCCACGCCCGTTCGATCGGACCTTACTCGCTCGTTACCCAGCAGCCGCTGGGCGGCAAGGCGCAGTTCGGTGGCCAGCGCTTCGGCGAAATGGAGGTCTGGGCGCTCGAAGCCTACGGCGCCGCCTACACGCTGCAGGAAATGCTGACCGTGAAGTCGGACGACGTGGCAGGCCGTACCAAGGTCTACGAGGCGATCGTGCGCGGCGACGACACGTTCGAAGCGGGCATTCCCGAGAGCTTCAACGTTCTCGTCAAGGAAATGCGGTCGCTGGGCCTCAATGTCGAGCTTGAGAACACCAAGATCGACGAAACGCACCGACTGCCCGACGCAGCCGAGTAAGCACTAAAGGCGCGCCGCTGGGATTTTTCCCCGCGGCGTCGCCGCTGAGCACGATCCCGTTAGACGGGTGCCGTTTTCGGTCAAGATCGTGCTCGAATGAAGAGAATTTTTCGGCGACGGCCGACACAGCTGGCGGGCGCTCTGGTCCGCACACGATGACAAGGGGCTTTCGAGGGCCCCGAAAAGGAGAACGGCATGAACCAAGAGGTCATGAATCTCTTCAACCCTCAGGCGCCTGCGCAGGTGTTCGATTCCATCCGGATTTCGCTCGCCAGCCCTGAGAAGATTCTGTCCTGGTCGTTCGGCGAAATCAAAAAGCCGGAGACGATCAACTACCGCACCTTCAAGCCGGAGCGTGACGGGCTGTTCTGCGCCCGCATCTTTGGCCCGATCAAGGATTACGAGTGCCTGTGCGGTAAGTACAAGCGCATGAAGTACAAGGGCGTCATCTGCGAAAAGTGCGGCGTGGAAGTGACGCTGTCGCGCGTTCGCCGCGAGCGCATGGGCCACATCGAGCTCGCCGCGCCCGTCGCCCACATCTGGTTCCTGAAGTCGCTGCCGAGCCGTATCGGCACGCTGCTCGACATGACGCTCAAGGATATCGAGCGCGTCCTGTACTTCGAGAACTACATTGTCACCGAGCCGGGCCTGACCGCGCTTAAGGAGCACCAGCTCCTGGGCGAGGAAGAGTACCAGATCGCTGTCGACGAGTATGGCGAGGATTCGTTCACCGCCATGATCGGCGCGGAAGCCATCCATGACCTGCTTGCCAGCATGGATCTCGAAAAGATCGCTGGCGATCTGCGTTCCGAGCTCGCGACGACTACGTCCGAGCTCAAGCAGAAGAAGTATCTGAAGCGGCTCAAGGTCGTCGAAAACTTCATGGAATCGGGCAACCGCCCCGAGTGGATGATCATGAAGGTCGTTCCGGTGATCCCGCCGGACCTGCGTCCGCTGGTCCCGCTGGATGGCGGCCGCTTTGCGACGTCCGACCTGAACGATCTCTATCGCCGCGTCATCAACCGCAACAACCGCTTGAAGCGTCTGATCGAGCTGCGTGCGCCTGGCATCATCATCCGCAACGAAAAGCGCATGCTGCAGGAAGCTGTCGACGCACTGTTCGACAACGGCCGCCGTGGCCGCGTCATCACTGGTGCCAACAAGCGTCCGCTGAAGTCGCTGTCCGACATGCTCAAGGGCAAGCAGGGCCGCTTCCGTCAGAACCTGCTCGGCAAGCGCGTCGACTATTCCGGTCGTTCGGTCATCGTGACCGGTCCGGAACTCAAGCTGCACCAGTGCGGCCTGCCGAAGAAGATGGCGCTCGAGCTGTTCAAGCCGTTCATCTATGCCCGTCTCGACGCCAAGGGTTACTCCTCGACCGTCAAGCAGGCCAAGAAGCTGGTCGAGAAGGAAAAGCCGGAAGTCTGGGATATCCTCGACGAGGTCATCCGCGAACATCCGGTGCTGCTCAACCGCGCGCCGACGCTGCACCGCCTGGGCATCCAGGCCTTCGAGCCCATTCTGATCGAAGGCAAGGCGATCCAGCTGCATCCGCTCGTCTGCACGGCCTTCAACGCCGACTTCGACGGCGACCAGATGGCTGTCCACGTTCCGCTTTCGCTCGAGGCTCAGCTTGAAGCCCGCGTGCTGATGATGTCGACTAACAACATCCTGCACCCGGCTTCCGGCGCGCCGATCATCGTGCCGTCGCAGGACATGGTTCTCGGTCTCTACTATCTCTCGATCGTCAACCAGAACGAGCCGGGCGAGGGCATGGTGTTTGCCGACATGGGCGAACTCCAGCACGCGCTTGAGACCAAGGCAGTCACGCTGCACTCCAAGATCAAGGGTCGTTTCCGCACGGTCGACGCTGCTGGCAATGTCGTGTCCAATATCCATGAGACGACGCCTGGGCGCATGATCATCGGCGAACTGCTGCCGAAGAACGTCAACGTGCCGTACGATACCGCCAACCAGGAGATGACCAAGAAGAACATCTCCAAGATGATCGACACCGTCTACCGCCACTGCGGTCAGAAAGAGACGGTCATCTTCTGCGATCGCATCATGGCCCTGGGCTTTGCCCATGCCTGCCGCGCCGGTATTTCGTTCGGCAAGGACGACATGCTGATCCCGGATACCAAGGAGAAGCTGGTTGCCGATACCGAGGCGCTCGCCAAGGAATACGAGCAGCAGTACAATGACGGCCTGATCACTCAGGGCGAGAAGTACAACAAGGTAGTCGACGCCTGGGCCAAGTGCTCGGAAAAGGTCGCCGACGAAATGATGGCCCGCATCAAGGCGGTGGAGTTCGAAGACAGCGGCCGTCAGAAGCCGATGAACTCGATCTACATGATGTCGCACTCCGGTGCGCGTGGTTCGCCCACCCAGATGCGTCAGCTGGCCGGTATGCGTGGCCTGATGGCCAAGCCGTCGGGTGAAATCATCGAGACGCCGATCATTTCCAACTTCAAGGAAGGTCTGACGGTTCTCGAGTACTTCAACTCGACCCACGGTGCCCGTAAGGGTCTCGCCGATACCGCTCTGAAGACGGCTAACTCCGGCTACCTGACCCGTCGTCTCGTCGACGTGGCGCAGGATTGCATCGTCAACTCGGTTGATTGCGGCACCGAAAAGGGCCTCACCATGCAGCCGATCGTCGATGCCGGCCAGGTGGTCGCTTCGCTCGGCCTGCGTATCCTTGGCCGTACGTCGCTCGACGACATCAACCACCCGGTTACTGGCGATCTGCTGGTCAAGGCCGGCACGCTGATGGACGAGCGCGACATCGAGGTGATCGAGAAGGCTGGCGTTCAGTCCGTCCGCATCCGCTCGGCACTGACCTGCGAAGTCAAGGTCGGCGTCTGCGCGGTCTGCTACGGTCGCGATCTGGCACGTGGTACCCCTGTCAACCAGGGCGAAGCTGTCGGCGTCATCGCCGCTCAGTCGATCGGCGAGCCGGGCACGCAGCTTACCATGCGTACCTTCCACATGGGCGGTACCGCGCAGGTGGTGGACAGCTCGTTCCTTGAAGCCTCCTATGAGGGCAAGGTTGAGATCCGCAACCGCAACGTGGTTCGCAACTCCGACGGCAACCTTGTCGTGATGGGCCGCAACATGGCGATCCTGATCCTCGACGAAACCGGCAAGGAACGTGCCACGCACCGTGTCACCTATGGTTCGCGTATCTTCGTGGACGATGGCGACAAGGTGAAGCGCGGCCAGCGTGTCGCCGAGTGGGATCCCTACACCCGTCCGATCCTCACCGAAATCGAAGGCCGTGTGGCGTTCGAGGACCTGGTCGACGGCATTTCCGTTCAGGAAACGGCCGACGAGTCGACCGGCATCACCAAGCGTGAGGTCATCGACTGGCGTTCGACCCCGCGCGGCAATGATCTGAAGCCCGCGATCGTCGTCCAGGACTCCAAGGGCAAGGTCGGCAAGCTGTCGAAGGGCGGCGATGCTCGCTTCCTGCTCTCGGTCGAGGCCATCTTGTCGGTCGAACCGGGTGCGCATGTGCATCCTGGCGACGTCTTGGCGCGTATCCCGATGGAAAGCGCGAAGACCAAGGACATCACCGGTGGTCTGCCGCGTGTTGCCGAGCTCTTCGAAGCCCGCCGTCCGAAGGATCACGCCATCATCGCCGAGATCGATGGTACGGTTCGCTTTGGCCGCGACTACAAGAACAAGCGCCGCATCATCATCGAGCCGCATGACTCGACGCTTGAGCCAGTCGAATACCTGATCCCGAAGGGCAAGCCGTTCCATCTTCAGGACGGCGATGCCATCGAAAAGGGCGACTACATCCTCGACGGCAATCCGGCGCCGCACGACATTCTGGCCATCAAGGGCGTGGAGGCACTTGCGTCCTACCTCGTCAACGAGATCCAGGAAGTCTACCGGTTGCAGGGCGTGTCGATCAACGACAAGCACATCGAGGTCATCGTTCGTCAGATGCTGCAGAAGGTCGAGATCACCGCTCAGGGCGACTCGGTCTACATCCCGGGCGATCATGTCGACGTCATCGAGTTCGACGAGATCAACGATCGCCTGATCGAGGAAGGCAAGAAGCCTGCCGAAGGTCAGCCGGTTCTGCTCGGTATCACCAAGGCATCGCTGCAGACGCCGTCCTTCATCTCGGCCGCTTCCTTCCAGGAAACGACCAGGGTGCTGACGGAAGCTGCGGTCGCCGGCAAGACCGACATGCTGCAGGGTCTCAAGGAAAACGTCATCGTCGGCCGCCTTATCCCGGCCGGCACGGGCGGCATGATGAGCCAGATCCGGCGCATCGCCACCTCGCGCGACGAACTGATACTCGACGAGCGCCGCAAGCTCTCGGGTGTCGAGGTCGCCGAGCCGATCCTGACCGACATGGTCAACGCCGCTCAGTAAGGGCGTCGTCCAAACAAGAATGGGAAAGGGGGCTTCGGCCCCCTTTTTTCATTTGGGCACCTGAGCTTCATGTGCCTGTCAAATGCCGTCGCTATCAGTGCGGGCCCGACGCGCATTACAGGTGACCGCATCATGAAGTCTGTTGTTTCCGCCATCGCTGCCGTGCTGGCTTCGTCAGTGATTTCGGCCCACGCGCAAGACACCGGTCCGCTCAAGGCGACGCTGCTCGGCCAGGTCGTTCTGCCGACCGGCCTGAAGATCGCGGGGACCGAGTTCGGCGGCATTTCCGGCCTCGACTACGATGCGCCGAGCGGGCTGTTCTTCGCCATCTCGGACGATCGCTCGGAACGCGCGCCGGCGCGGCTCTACACGCTGAAGCTTGCGATCGACGACAAAGGTGTCCACGGCGTCGATATCGTGTCGAGCTCTGCTCTACGTGACGCTGAGGGTGCTGTCTTCGCCAAGAAGGATGTCGACCCCGAGGCGATCCGCTTCGATGCGTCGGCCAACCGGATCTTCTGGTCGAGCGAGGGCGATGCTGCCGGCAAGCCTGCTATCCATGAAGCAAAACCAGATGGCAGCCACGTCAGGAGTTTTGCAATTCCACAGGCCTATCTGCCCAATGCCGACAAGACGTCGGGTGTTCGCGGCAATCTTTCCTTTGAAAGCCTGGCCATCTCGCTCGACGGCAAGACCCTTTGGGCAGGAACCGAAAATGCCCTGGCGCAGGATGGCGAAAAAGCCACGCTGGAAGCCGGCAGCCCGTCGCGCATCATCGGCTTCGACATTGCCAGTGGTGCAGTGACGGCCGAGTATGTCTATGAGAACGGACCGATCTTCGCCAAGGCAACGCAAGATCCATTCTACAACGACAACGGCCTCTCCGAATTCCTGTTCTTCGGACCTGGCGAACTGCTGACCGTCGAACGTTCCTTCGCCCTTGGCATCGGCACCGAGATCAACTTCTATCTGGCGAGCTTTGCAGGTGCCACCGATGTGAAGGGTGTCGCGTCGATCAAGGATGTGGCTGCAACGCCGATATCGAAGCGCAAGGTTCTGACGATCGGCGAGGGCGATTTCGGTCTCGACATCGACAACATCGAGTCCGTGACCTGGGGGCCGGAAGTCGACGGCAAGCGGACGCTGGTGATTGCCTCCGACAACAATTTCAACCCCGAGCAGTTCACCCAGTTCGTGGTGTTGAAACTGGACCCCGCCACCAACTGAGTGGGATCGCGCCACGGGTCAAAGGCCCGCCGAACCGGCAAGGCCGACATCGGCGGGCAGGGCGGGTCGACTGACCTGAAATCAGCGCGGCTCGTTAAAGGTGACGATCGACACTTCGCCTTCGAGCGCCCCTTGATAGGCTGAGATCTGCGGCTCGTCGTCGGGTTCGCCTTGCATGTCACCGATCTGGTCGAGCTCGGCTTCGGCGTAACCTTCCTTTACCAGGGCGTCGAGTGCCAGGCGCACAGCGGTATCGTCGTCCGGTGCGACGAGCATGATATGGACGCCTTCGGGCTTTCCGCCCTTCTTACGCCAGACTCGTCCGATGATGATCGTCACCGGGCGCTCTTCGTTGTCGTTCATCAGTGATTCCCTGTTTTAGATTCGCAAGTGCGGGGATTCGCCCCGGTTTCACCGATTTTCGCATGAAGAGTGGGGGCAAAACAGGGCAAACAGCGTCACAAACCGGCTTAGTCTCTATGTTGCAGCGCAATAAAATTGCTCCAGGCGGCTTGGATGGCCCGAAGTGCCGGTTTCGTTAAGGTTTTTGGAGGGACGGGCTTGACGGTTCCCGGTCATGCGAGTAGATACCGCCTCGTCTGAGCCGATGTGAGGTTGGTCTTTCCGAAGCGACAAGCTTTAGAGTTCACCTCAAACAGGGTTCGTTTTTACGAGCGAGAAGACATTTCCGGCGTGCATGAAGCGATTTCGCTTCCTCTGCCTTTGTTCGGGCAAGACCGCAGATCGCGGTTTGTGGCCCGAATTTGCGTATGGATTTTGCGCTTGAAGTCGCCCTGAACGGGCTTGAGACACGGAATTGAGAGACAAGAGGGTTTAATGCCTACCGTCAACCAGCTGATCCGCAAGCCGCGCCAGGCGCCGGCTACGCGCAACAAGGTGCCGGCCATGCAGGCCAACCCGCAGAAGCGGGGCGTTTGCACGCGCGTCTACACGACGACGCCGAAGAAGCCGAACTCGGCTCTGCGTAAGGTCGCGAAGATCCGCCTGACCAATGGTTTTGAAGTGATCGGCTACATCCCCGGCGAAGGCCATAACCTTCAGGAGCACTCCGTGGTCATGATCCGCGGCGGTCGTGTGAAGGATCTTCCGGGCGTGCGTTATCACATCATCCGTGGCGTGCTCGATACGCAGGGTGTGAAGAACCGCAAGCAGCGCCGTTCGAAGTACGGTGCCAAGCGTCCGAAGTAATTCGGGTTCTGCAATTCAGGCGCTGCGCGAGGTTCTCCGCGTGTTAAGGCGCCGGTTCAAGGTTGAGAGACAAAGATATGTCACGTCGTCACAGTGCAGAAAAGCGCGAGATCAACCCGGATCCCAAGTTCGGTGATCTGGTTGTTACCAAGTTCATGAATGCCGTCATGTATGACGGCAAGAAGTCGATCGCTGAAACGATCGTCTACGGCGCGCTTGATCAGGTCCAGGCTAAGACCAAGCAGGAGCCGGTCACTGTCTTCCATCAGGCGCTCGACAATGTCGCGCCGCATGTGGAAGTGCGTTCGCGTCGTGTCGGCGGCGCTACCTACCAGGTTCCGGTTGATGTGCGTCCTGAGCGCCGTCAGGCACTCGCCATTCGCTGGCTGATCACTGCCGCCCGCAACCGCAACGAGACCACCATGGTCGACCGCCTCTCCGGCGAGCTGATGGATGCGGCTAACAACCGCGGCACCGCCGTGAAGAAGCGTGAAGACACCCACAAGATGGCGGAAGCCAACCGCGCCTTCGCGCACTACCGCTGGTAATAGCGCGAACGAACGACTGAGAGGCACCTCCCATGGCCCGCGAATATAAGATCGAAGACTACCGTAATTTTGGTATCATGGCGCATATCGACGCCGGCAAGACCACGACCACCGAGCGCATCCTTTATTACACGGGCAAGTCGCACAAGATCGGCGAAGTCCATGACGGCGCTGCCACCATGGACTGGATGGAGCAGGAGCAGGAGCGTGGCATCACGATCACCTCCGCTGCGACCACGACCTTCTGGAAGGGTCGCGACGGCTTGCAGCGCCGGTTCAACATCATCGACACCCCCGGCCACGTCGACTTCACGATTGAAGTCGAGCGTTCGCTGCGCGTTCTCGACGGCGCCATCGCGCTGCTCGATGCAAACGCTGGTGTTGAGCCGCAGACCGAGACCGTGTGGCGCCAGGCGGACAAGTACAACGTCCCGCGCATGATCTTCTGCAACAAGATGGACAAGATCGGCGCCGATTTTTATCGCTCCTATGACATGATCAAGTCGCGTCTCGGTGCGATTGCAGTCGCCGTCCAGCTGCCGATCGGCGCTGAATCGGAGTTCAAGGGCGTTGTCGATCTTATCGAGATGAACGCGCTGGTCTGGCGCGATGAGAGCCTGGGCGCTGCCTGGGACGTCGTTGAGATCCCGGACGACCTCAAGGAAAAGGCCGCGGAATTCCGCGACAAGATGATTGAAGCCGCCGTCGAAATGGACGAGACGGCTCTTGAGAACTACCTCGAAGGCAAGATGCCGTCGAACGACGAACTGCGCGCGCTGATCCGCAAGGGTACCATCGCCGTCAAGTTCTTCCCGATGTTCTGTGGCTCGGCCTTCAAGAACAAGGGCGTTCAGCCGCTTCTCAACGGTGTCGTTGACTTCCTGCCGTCGCCGCTCGACGTTCCGGCCATCAAGGGCATCGATGCCAAGACCGAAGCCGAGATCGAGCGTCATGCTGACGACAACGAGCCGCTTTCGATGCTCGCCTTCAAGATCATGAACGATCCGTTCGTCGGCTCGCTGACCTTCTGCCGCATCTACTCCGGCAAGGTGGTCAAGGGCGCGTCGCTCGAAAACACCGTCAAGGGCAAGAAAGAGCGTCTCGGCCGTATGCTGCAGATGCACTCGAACTCGCGCTCCGACATCGAAGAGGCTTTCGCCGGCGACATCGTCGCTCTGGCCGGCCTCAAGGAAACGACCACCGGCGACACGCTTTGCGATCCGCTGCACCCGGTCATCCTCGAGCGCATGGAATTCCCCGAGCCGGTCATTCAGATCGCCATCGAGCCGAAGACCAAGGGCGACCAGGAAAAGATGGGCCTCGCGCTCAACCGTCTGGCTGCTGAAGATCCTTCGTTCCGCGTCAAGTCGGATGAAGAGTCGGGTCAGACCATCATCTCCGGCATGGGCGAGCTGCATCTCGACATCATCGTCGACCGCATGCGTCGCGAGTTCAAGGTTGAGGCGAACGTCGGCGCTCCGCAGGTTGCGTATCGCGAAACGATCACCCGCACCCACGAGCAGGACTACACCCACAAGAAGCAGTCGGGTGGTACGGGCCAGTTCGCGCGCGTCAAGATCGTGTTCGAGCCGAACCCCGAGGGCGAAGATTTCGTCTTCGAATCGAAGATCGTCGGTGGTGCAGTTCCGAAGGAATACATCCCCGGTGTCGACAAGGGTCTCCGCAGCGTTCTGTCTTCGGGTCCGTTCGCAGGCTTCCCGATGATCGGCGTCAAGGCGACGCTCATCGACGGTGCCTACCACGATGTCGACTCCTCGGTGCTGGCCTTCGAAATCGCCGGTCGCGCCTGCCTTCGCGAAGCCGCTCCGAAGCTGGGTGTCCAGCTGCTCGAGCCGATCATGAAGGTCGAAGTCGTGACGCCGGAAGACTATGTCGGCAACGTCATTGGCGACTTGAACAGCCGTCGTGGCCAGATCCAGGGCCAGGAAAGCCGTGGTATCGCCGTCGTCGTCAACGCGATGGTGCCGCTGGCCAACATGTTCAAGTATGTGGACAGCTTGCGCTCGATGTCACAGGGCCGCGCCCAGTACACGATGCAGTTTGACCACTACGAGGCGGTTCCGACTGCGGTCGCACAGGAAGTTCAGAAGAAATACGCGTAATTCCAGCGAATTGCAGCGTTTTATTAATTCAACGCCCTTATCGGGCTAGCAAGAATGGAGACCTCACATGGCAAAAGGTAAATTCGAGCGTAATAAGCCTCATGTGAACATTGGCACGATTGGTCACGTCGACCATGGCAAGACGTCGCTGACGGCGGCGATCACCAAGTATTTCGGCGAGTTCAAGGCCTACGACCAGATCGACGCACGCAGCGCCTGA
>NZ_JBFTPR010000034.1:0-21689 GCF_056398585.1 Aminobacter sp. 01T433 | reverse complement strand
CGATGCCGCGGAATGATTGGCTGACCCAACAATCTCAAAGCTAAAGCCGATGGGTGGATCATCCACCCGCCCCGCTCTGCCCTTGCAACCCCAACCAGCCGGTCAGAACGGGGCTGATTGTCGTGCGCTTTGGCAGAAAGTGACATTTCAACTTTGCGTCCGAGCGGACATTCCAACCTTGCCGCCACAACTGATACGCCTGTTGGGATCACCAATCCTTGTCCCCTTTGACGTCTAAACCGTGCAAAATGGCTGGACACGTCAGGACGACTGGAGCGTGCTGTGAGCGATGACCGGGCCTCTCATTGGGAAGCCATCTATCGAGCCAAGACGGAAGATCAGGTCAGCTGGTTTCAGCAGACGCCCGAGCCGTCACTGACGCTGCTCGATCTTGCCGGTGCTACGCCTGACGCGGCCATCGTCGATATCGGCGCCGGCGCGTCGCATCTTGTCGACGCCTTGATCGACCGAGGCTATGGCGACGTCACCGTGCTTGACATCTCCCAAGCCGCACTTGATGCCGACCGCGCACGCCTCGGACCGGCCGCCAGTCGCGTCACCTGGATCCGCAGCGACGTGATGGCCTGGCACCCAGACCGCGGCTACGACATCTGGCACGATCGCGCGGCATTCCACTTCCTCACCGACCCAGCCGATCAGGCAGCTTATGCCGCCGTTGTGACACACACCCTGAAGCCCGGCGGCCATGCGATCATCGGCACATTCGCGCCAGACGGGCCTGAGAAATGCAGTGGGCTGCCGATCATCAGGCACGACGCCGACAGCATCGGCAAGCTTCTGGGCAGCAGCTTTGAACTGATCGACGCCCGCCGCCACGAGCACAAGACGCCTTGGGACAGTGTGCAGCTTTTCCAGTTCAGTACCTTCCGCAAGCTAACCTGAAACCTCCCCTGCCCGTCGCACCCTTCATATTAGATACCCTGCACATTACGCCAAACCATATAGCCGGCCACGGCCATGATCATTACGGCGAAAAGCATGTTGAGCGCGCCCTTGCGCTTCTGCAGCATGAACGCGAACTGCGAACCGCCGAAGCCGCCGGCAATGCCGCCAGCGATGAAGACCAAGGCCAGCGGCCAGTCGACCAGACCGGATAGGGCATAAGAAAACGCCGTAGTCAGGCCAAATGCGGCAACGGCGACAAGAGACGAGCCGATGGCATTGATCATTGGCATTCCCGTCGATGCCATCAACCCAGGGACGATAAGAAACCCTCCCCCGATCCCGAAGAAACCGGACAGCAGCCCGGTGCTGCCGCCAAAGCCCAGGACCTTGGGCGCGTTGTCGCGCGTACAACGTGCCTCCGGATCGCCAGCGTCGTCGCGGCGACGAAACATCAATGCACCGACAACCAACATGAGGGTGGCGAAAAGGAGCAGGAGGCGCTGACCATCAAGTGCCTTGCCGAGCGACGAACCGAAGAAGGCGCCTAGCACACCGGCGACACTGTATGTGGCCGCACAACGCCATTTGACAGTGCCGCTGCGGGCGTGGCTTGCCAGCCCGGTCAAGGCGTTGGCGGCGACCGAAACCGCGCTGGTGCCGATCGCGACATGGGCGCTCGGCACACCGACGAGATAGACCATCAATGGGACTGCCAGGATCGAGCCGCCGCCACCGAAAAGTCCGAGGCTGAGGCCTACAAGCCCACCCGAAGCTGCACCCAATGCATATTGAACGGGTTCCAGAAACATGGTCCCGATCCTTCCGATCTGATTGTTTGAGAGGTTCCCGACCCCAGAACGGCGTCTAGTATTCGCCGATCAGGCTACTGCGGCTGTTTTCCTCGCGGAGACCATTCTGGCCAGCCACATGCCGACAAACATCATCGGCAAGAAGGCATAGGTGCCGGCAGCTCCCAGCATTGTAGCCGTGAGCGCTGGACCCGGGCAAAAACCGCCCAGTCCCCAGCCGATGCCGAAAATCGCCGGGCCGATCAGGATACGACTGTCGATTGCGTTGCTGGCAGGCAGATGGAACGAAGCGGCCGCGACCGGCTTGTCGCGCTTCAGCACCAAGCGGTAGCCAAAGAACGCGGTGATGACGGCACCACCCATGACAAAGGTGAGCGACGGATCCCAGCTACCGAACAGGTCGAGAAAATTCAGCACTTTTGCCGGATCAGACATGCCAGAAACAACAAGTCCGATGCCGAACAGAAGACCGAGCGCGAGATTGACGATAAAGGACATGGTCAGGCTCCCAATGCGTGCCGGACGATGAAGACAGTGGCAAAGGCAGTGGCCATGAAGATGACCGTCGCAACGAGCGAGCGGACGGAAAGCCGCGACAGCCCGCAAACGCCGTGCCCGCTTGTGCAGCCATTGCCGTAGACCGAGCCGAAGCCAACCAGAAGGCCGGCTATGGCCATCAGCGGCAGATTGGATGAAACGCTCTGAAGTACCTCGTCGCCGGTCACCAGCAGATAGATCAGAGGTGCTGCCACAAGGCCCAGAACGAAGCCCAGGCGCGACAGGAAGGCACCGTCAAAATAGGGCGGCAACAGGCGGCTTGAAATGCCACTAATGCCGGCAATGCGCCCTTCCCAGGCCATCAGCAGGACGGCCGATAAGCCGATCAGGATGCCACCTATGGTGGACGCTATGGGCGTGAATTCAGTCATCATTCTTGCTTTCGTTCGGAATTGTCTCGGTGTTCGGCGCGCAGAACATCCGGTAGAGCAGCGACACGACCGCGCTCACACGCTCGTCGGCGAGGCGATAGAAGACGGATTTCGATTCCTTGCGCCCGACGATGAGGCCAGCTTCGCGCAGTTCCGCGATCTGCTGCGACAGTCCCGGCTGGCGAATGCCAAGGCTGTCTTCGAGATCGCGCACCGAGCGCTCGCCATCCACCAATGCACAGACGATCATCAGTCGGTTGGGGTTGGCGAGTTTCTTGAGAAACTCCGACGCCTCCCCGGCCCGTTCGAGCAGTTCAGCAACTGATTTGGTTGGTACCTGGTTCATCCGTTCAACCCCAGTTCGCGCCTTCAAGCGCATCGAGCGGGAATTTCAGGTAGCGCCTGCCATTGCTTTCGGGCTCTGGCAGGCGACCGCCATTGATGTTGATCTGCAGCGCATGAAGGATGAGCTTCGGCATCGGCAGCGTCCTGTCGCGTGCCTCTCGGACTGCGACAAACTCGGCCTCCGTCAAATATCTCGACATATGCGTGTTTTGCGCCTTCTGCTCGCCGACCGTGCTTTCCCATCTCGGCTCGCGGCCGCCGGGCTGATAGTCATGACCAGTGAACAGCCTGATGTCGTCGGGCAACGACAAGATTTGCTGGATCGAGGCCCAAAGCACATTAGCGCTGCCGCCGGGAAAGTCAGCCCGCGCGGTGCCGCTGTCGGGCATGAACAGCGTGTCATGCACAAAGGCCGCGTCGCCGATCAAATAGGTGATCGAGGCAAGCGTATGCCCAGGCGAAAAAAGCACCTTTGCAGCCAATTCGCCGATCTTGAACGTCTCGCCTGCGGCGAACAGCCTGTCCCATTGCGAGCCGTCGGACGCCAATTCCGGCCAATCGTAGATACCCTTCCAGAGCTGCTGCACATCGACGACGTGCTCGCCGATGGCAGTCGGCGCGCCGGTCCTGGCCTTCAGATAGCGGGCCGCCGAAAAATGGTCGGCATGAGGATGCGTGTCGAGAATCCACTCGACTGTAAGCCCCTGCTGCTCAACGAAATCGAGAATGCGGTCGGCATTGGTGGTCGCCGTGGCGCCGGACTTCTCGTCAAAATCGAGAACCGGGTCAATGATCGCGCATTTCTTCGATGCCGGATCGGCAACCACATACTGGACTGAAAACGTCCGCGGATCGAAGAAGGCCGTCACGTCGGGTTTCTGCATCATCATACGTCCTTTCAACCTTCTACGACACTGCCGTAACGGTTACGTATGTATGCTTGCATTTTTTTGCAATAGATATTTTGCAATTTAAGGCAGAAATCAGCATGCCCGCCTTGGCAAGGCTTGGAAGGTTATTCGCCGCGCTCGTGGCGCCGTTTACTCCAGAATTCCAGCCGCTTCTTGATGTCCCGCTCAAAGCCGCGCTCGTTGGGAGCGTAGAACTCCGGGCGGTTGGGACCGGCCAGTTCTTCGGGAAGGAACTCCTGTCCCGAAAATGCGTCGGGATAATCGTGATCGTATTTGTAGCCGTCGTGGTAGCCGAGTTCCTTCATCAGCTTGGTCGGCGCATTGAGGATATGTTTGGGCGGCGCTAGGGAGCCGGTCTGCTGAGCAAGCGCGATCGCCTGGTTGAACCCCATATAAGAGGCGTTCGACTTGGGCGCTGTTGCCACATAGGTGATCGCCTGAGCCATGAACAGGCGACCCTCCGGCCACCCTACCCGCTCGAACGCGGTCCAGGCGGCCACGACCTGCGGCATCGCCTGCGGGTCGGCCATGCCGACATCTTCCGAGGCAGCACAGGCAAGACGACGAAAAATCGTGCCAGGGGCTTCGCCGCCGATCACCATGCGCGCGGCCCAATAAAGTGCCGCCTGAACATCGCTGCCGCGAAGGCTTTTATGGAAGCAGCTGAGCATGTTGTAGTGCTCTTCCTGCCCCTTGTCGTAGACTGGCGCCCGCTTCTGGACGGTTTCGGCCAACCCTGCGACGTCCAGCATTGTGCCAGCGGGAAGCGCGAGCAACTCCTCGCAGAGCCCAATCAGATAGCGCCCGTCACCGTCGGCCATGGTAAGCAGCGTGTCGCGCGCGGCAGCGTCGAGCGGCAGCTTCTTGCCGGAATGGGCTTCAGCGCGCTCGGCCAGGATGGCAAGGTCTTCTTTTTCGAAGCGCTTGAGCGTGTAGACCTTGGCACGCGACAACAAGGCTGCCACCAGGCTGAAGCTTGGATTTTCAGTCGTTGCGCCGATCAGGACGATGGTCCCGTCCTCGACATGCGGCAGAAGCGCGTCCTGGGTAGTCCTGTTGAAGCGGTGCAGCTCGTCGACGAAGACCACTGTCTGCCGCCCTGCCCCGCCGCGGAGCTGCTTGGCGGCATCGACGACCTTGCGCAGATCAGCAACGCCGGAAAGCACGGCCGAAAGCTGCACGAAATCGAGGCCGACTTCCTTGGCGACAAGCCTCGCAATCGTTGTCTTGCCGACGCCAGGCGGTCCCCAGAGAATGAATGAGGACACCTTTTTGGACTTGATCATGCGCCCGATCGGGCCGTCGGGCCCGAGCAGATGGTCCTGTCCGATGACCTCACTGATGCGTTGCGGGCGTAACGTCTCGGCAAGCGGACGCGGAACAGACTCGTCGAAAAGGGAACTCAAAAGGTCACCCTCCCGACGGTTCGGCTATCTGCCATCTTTCCCGCCACAGCCCCGGTGCACTCAATAACGCAGCATCTGGCGCATGATGCGGCCGTCGCGCTCGACGGTAAACCGCCACCAGCGCGTGTCCACCTCGGCAAGCTGCTTCAGCTTCTCGGCAGTGTCGATGACCTCACCGTTGACCTCGCGCACGATATCGCCCGGCTGGAAGCCAAAACCGGCAGCCGGCGAGCCGCCGTCGATACCGACAATGGCGACACCCTTGGTGTCGGTTGCAACACGCAGGCGCTGGGCCAGCCGCGGCGACAGCTCGGCAACCTTTGCACCCGCAAACGGGCTGCGACCGCGCAGCAGCACCTCGTTCGAGCTTGCACCTTCCGGCGCTCGTTCAAGGGCCACTTCGATGGATTTCTCCTCGCCCTTGCTCAGCACCGACAGCGTTGCCTTGCCGCCGATAGGCTGGGTCGCCAGGCGATAGTCGAGCGCCTCCATATGCTCGATCGCGGCACCGTTGAACTGCAGCACGACGTCGCCGGGCTTGAGCCCCGCGCGTGCGGCGGGGCCGTTCTCGTCAACCGACGAAATCAGTGCGCCCGACGGATGATCCATGCCGAGCGACTCGGCGATCTGGGGCGTTACCGGCTCGAACGAGGCGCCGATGAAGGGCCGTTCGAAGAATTCCGCGCCGCCCTTGGCGGCCTCGGTGAAGGCGCGCACCATGTTGGAGGGAATGGCAAAGCCGATGCCGATCGAGCCGCCGGAGCGGCTGAAGATCGCCGTGTTGATGCCAACGAGCTGGCCGCCCATATTGATCAGCGCACCGCCGGAATTGCCCGGGTTGATCGCCGCATCGGTCTGGATGAAGAAGCCGGAATCGGAGACGCCGATATGCGTGCGGGCAAGTGCCGAGACGATGCCGCTGGTCGTTGTCTGGCCGACGCCGAAGGGATTGCCCATGGCGAGTACCAGGTCGCCGACCTGCAGCGCGTCGGAATCACCAATGGCGATCGTCTGGAACGGCTTGTCGGAATCGATCTTCAGCACCGCGAGATCGAGCGTGTCGTCCTTGAGCAAAACCTTGCTGGTGAATTCACGGCCATCCGACAGCGCCACCTTCACCTCATCGGCGTCCTGGACGACGTGGTTGTTGGTGACGATGATGCCGCTTGGATCGACAAGAACGCCCGAGCCGAGCGACGAACGATTGCGCGGGCCACCACCGCCGAAAAACTGTTCGAAGAACGGATCACCGTCAAATGGCGAACGCACCTTCACCTGCTTGGAGGCGTAGACGTTGACCACGGCCGCAGCCGTTTCCTTGACCAGCGGCGCAAACGAAAGTTGCATCGCTTCGCGGCCGAACGGCACGCGGCGGTCAGGCGTAAGCGCTCCAACATCGGCCTTGCCGCCGTTCAGCAGATCAGTCAGCACATCCGACAGGCCTGGGTCCTCGACCGGCTTCTTCGCCGCTTCCTGGGCAACGGCACCGCCAGCAATCGCCAAACTGGCGCACAAAGCGAGCAGCAAATATCGTTTCGCACGCATGGCGAATCCTCCAACGCATAAGTCGCCGCCATTGTCGTGACGATTGTGCAAATTGAAAGGCTGTATGCGCTCGAAAGCGGTTATTTCCGCATAGTTGGCGCGAGACGCGAAAGAACCGCTGCAACACGGAGCGAGTGCCCAAAACAAAAGGGGCCCAGAGGGCCCCTTCGGTTCAAAACAAACGTGCGGAAAGCTTATGCGGCTTCGGCGTCGTTTGCAGCTTCGGCTTCGAGGCGAACGCGGTCGCCGGCACCCTTGGCCGAGGTGTCGCGATCGACGAACTCGATGACTGCCATGGCGGCGTTGTCACCGCGGCGGAAGCCGGCCTTCATGATACGCAGGTAACCGCCGTTGCGGGTGGCGTAACGCGGCGCGACGACGTCGAACAGACGCTTCACGACGTCCTCGTTGCCGATCTGGGCGATCACCTGGCGGCGGGCATGCAGGTCGCCGCGCTTGCCGAGCGTCACCAGCTTCTCGACGATTGGACGCAGGTCCTTCGCCTTTTCGAGCGTGGTCACGATCTGCTCGTGCTCGATCAGCGAGACCGAGAGGTTGGCGAACATGGACTTGCGGTGGCTTACGCTGCGTGAGAAGCGGCGGCCTTTGAAACCGTGGCGCATGGCTCTTTTCCTTATTTCAGTTGTTCAAGAGGCCACGGCCTCTGATGGTTTTCCGCAAGGCCGTCGGACCGGAATATCCGGTCCTCGGAACCATGCTCGACTAGTCTTCTTAGTACTGGTCTTCGTATCGCTTGGCGAGGTCTTCGATGTTTTCCGGCGGCCAGTCCTGCACTTCCATACCGAGGTGCAGACCCATTGCAGCCAGAACTTCCTTGATCTCGTTGAGCGACTTGCGGCCGAAGTTCGGCGTACGCAGCATCTCGGCTTCCGTCTTCTGGATCAGGTCGCCGATGTAAACGATGTTGTCGTTCTTGAGGCAGTTGGCCGAGCGGACCGAAAGCTCCAACTCGTCGACCTTCTTGAGCAGCGCCGGGTTGAAGGCGAGCTCCGTGACGGCCTCGGCTGCAACTTCCTTCTGCGGCTCGTCGAAGTTGACGAACAGTGCAAGCTGGTCCTGCAAGATGCGAGCAGCAAATGCGACTGCGTCCTCACCGGTGATCGAACCGTCGGTCTCGATGGTCATGGTCAGCTTGTCGTAGTCCAGAACCTGGCCCTCGCGGGTGTTCTCGACCTTGTACGAAACCCGCTTGACCGGCGAGTAGAGGCTGTCGACCGGAATGAGACCGATCGGAGCATCTTCAGCGCGGTTGCGGTCAGCTGGCACATAGCCCTTGCCGGTGTCAACGGTGAACTCCATACGGATCTCCGCGCCCTCATCGAGCGTGCAGATCACGTGGTCGGGGTTCAGGATCTCGACGTCGCCAACAGTCTGGATGTCGCCAGCGAGCACGGCACCGGGGCCCTGCTTGCGAACGACCATGCGCTTCGGGCCGTCGCCTTCCATGCGGATGGCGATTTCCTTGATGTTGAGCACGATGTCGGTGACGTCCTCGCGAACGCCGCCGATGGACGAGAACTCATGCAGCACGCCGTCGATCTGCACGGCAGTAACGGCCGCGCCACGAAGCGACGACAACAGCACGCGGCGCAGGGCATTGCCGAGCGTCAGGCCGAAGCCACGCTCCAGCGGCTCGGCGACCAGCGTGGTCAGCGTCTTCTTCTTGGACGAGAACTCGATCTTGTTTGGCTTGATCAGTTCCTGCCAGTTTTTCTGGATCATATTCGCTTCCTTCCGTTAGCCCGACACCATCCAATCGTGACGGGCGACCTGGAAACCGCAAACGAGCGCACAAGGCGCTCGCGCGGAGTGAAATATTAGACGCGACGCTTCTTGCGCGGGCGGCAGCCATTGTGCGGGATCGGCGTCACGTCGCGGATCGACGTAATCGTGAAACCAGCAGCCTGGAGCGCGCGCAGTGCCGACTCACGACCCGAACCCGGACCGCAAACCTCGACCTCGAGCATACGCATGCCGTGTTCCTGTGCCTTCTTGGCAACGTCTTCAGCAGCCATCTGGGCTGCGAACGGGGTCGACTTACGCGAACCCTTGAAGCCCTGCGCACCAGCCGACGACCAGGCAATCGTGTTGCCCTGTGCGTCCGAGATGGTGATCATGGTGTTGTTGAAGGTCGAATTGACGTGGGCAACGCCCGACGAGATGTTCTTGCGTTCGCGACGGCGAACGCGGCCGGCTTCCTTAGCCATAGTAGTCCTTTCAGTTGATCTCTTCACCGCCGTAATGCCAGCGGCTACACCAGCCTGCATTTAAGGTGTCAGGCCGAACACCCGCCCACAAAAGGCGAAAACCGGCGGGCCGAAACCCGCCGGTGATACGAAATTACTTCTTCTTGCCGGCAATCGCCTTGGCCGGGCCCTTACGGGTGCGCGCATTGGTATGCGTGCGCTGGCCGCGGACCGGAAGCGAACGACGGTGACGCAGGCCGCGGTAGCAGCCGAGATCCATCAGGCGCTTGATGTTGATCGAAACTTCGCGACGCAGATCGCCTTCGACCTGATAGTCGCGGTCGATCGTCTCGCGGATCGCCAGAACTTCAGCATCGGTCAGCTGGTTGACGCGACGTTCAGCCGGGATACCGACCTTCTCGACGATCTCCTGGGCGAACTTCTTGCCAATGCCGTGAATGTACTGAAGCGAGATCACAACGCGCTTGTTGGTCGGAATATTTACGCCGGCTATACGAGCCATATTTACCACTCCATTTGGGCCGGACAATGCCGGCGCTCTAAGTTGCCCCGCGTCCGGTGGAGGCCGGCCCATGCGGGTTTTCCGTATCAATGCGACTATGCGCCCTATGGGCAAACACCATCATGCCTGAATGGAAGACGGGCCGCCATACTCCAGTACGGCCCGCCAGTCAAGCACGAGTGCTGTTTTAGTGTGTGGCATCCGCGAGGATCGCTTCGATCTGCGCGGTCACCTCGTCCATATCAGCCATGCCGTCGACCTGTTTCAACAGGTCGTTGGCGTAGTAGTAGCCGATCAGCGGCGCGGTTTTTTTGTAGTACTCGCGCAGCCGTTCTTCGAACACCTCGGCATTGTCATCCTTGCGTACCGGCTGGCCAGCGGCCCTCGCCTCCTCCGCACGCTTCAGGATCCGGCCGATAAGGGCCTTGTCGTCAACAGCGAGTTCGATGACCACGTCGAGCTGCATGCCGCGTTCGGCCAGCATGTCGGCGACGGCGTCGGCCTGGGCCAGCGTGCGCGGATAACCATCGAGAATGAACCCCTGGGCACAGTCTTCCTGGTCAATGCGTTCAGCCACGATCGCGTTGACGATCTCGTCCGAGACGAGCTCGCCGGCATCCATCACCGACTTGGCGCGCTTGCCAACTTCAGTTTCAGCTTTCACCGCAGCCCGCAGCATGTCGCCAGTCGACAATTGCGGAATGCCATGCTTCTCGACCAGTCGTTGCGCTTGTGTCCCCTTGCCCGCTCCCGGCGGCCCAAGCAATATCAGCTTCATCTTCCCCTCTTACCTCCACGGAGCTTCGACTTCTTGATCAGCCCTTCATACTGATGGGCGATCAGGTGACCCTGAATCTGCGCCACAGTATCAAGCGTTACATTGACCACGATCAGAAGCGAAGTACCACCAAGGTAGAACGGAACGCCGGTTGCCGAAATCAGGAACTCGGGCATCAAGCAGATGACGACGAGATAGGCAGCGCCGATGACGGTGACGCGGGTCAGCACGTAGTCGATATATTCCGCGGTGCGCTCGCCTGGGCGATAGCCGGGAATGAAGCCCGAATGCTTCTTCAGCTGATCTGCGGTGTCCTTCGGGTTGAACACGATCGCCGTGTAGAAGAAGGCAAAGAAGACGATCATCGCCGCGTAGAGCAGCATGTAGAGCGGCTGGCCATGGCCGAGCGCCGACATCATCGTGCTCACCCAGCCGGGCAGCGTGGCGGTGTTCGAGAAGCCCGCGACGGTTGCCGGCAACAGCAGCAGCGACGACGCGAAGATCGGAGGAATGACGCCAGCGGTGTTGAGCTTGAGCGGCAGGTGCGAAGTGTCGCCCTGGAACATGCGGTTGCCGACCTGGCGCTTCGGATACTGGATCAGAAGGCGGCGCTGGGCGCGCTCGAAGAACACGATCACCGCGATGACGACGATCGCAAGCACGATGATCGCGAGAATCAGGCCAGTCGACAGAGCTCCGGTGCGGCCGAGTTCCAGCGTACCGCTGATGGCGCTCGGAAGACCTGCGACGATGCCAGCGAAAATGATCAGCGAAATGCCGTTGCCGATGCCGCGTGCGGTGATCTGCTCGCCCAGCCACATCAGGAACATGGTGCCGCCGACAAGCGTAATGACCGTCGAGGCGCGGAAGAACATGCCCGGATCGGTGACGATGCCGTTGCCGCCTTCAAGGCCGGCTGAAATGCCATAGGCCTGGACGAGCGCCAGAAGCACGGTGCCATAGCGGGTGTACTGGTTGATGACCTTGCGGCCCTGCTCGCCTTCCTTCTTCAGCGCTTCAAGCGACGGAACGACCGACGTCATGAGCTGCATGATGATGGAGGCGGAGATGTAGGGCATGATGCCGAGGGCAAAGATCGCCATGCGCTGCACGGCGCCGCCGGCGAACATGTTGAAAATGCCAAGAACGCCGCGGCTCTGCTGGGTGAAAGCCTGGGCGAACGCTTCGGGATTGATTCCAGGAAGCGGAATGTAGGTACCGAGGCGATAGACCAAAAGCGCGCCGAGCGTAAACCAGATGCGTTTCTTAAGATCTTCGGCCTTGGCGAAGGCTGCGAAATTCAGATTGGATGCTAGTTGTTCAGCAGCCGATGCCATTCAGGGTACTCCGCTTGGTCACGCCGAAAGCCGCGATGGGCGCGGCGCGTGTCACCGAAGCCACGAGATAGGCTTCGGACGGCAAACATGCAAGCGGCGGTATCTCTACCGCCGCTTACTTTGCAAAGCCTTTTACTCGGCGGCTGCCACTTCCGGCAGCTTCACCGATCCTCCAGCCTTTTCGATCTTTTCGATCGCCGGCTTGGAAGCGCCAGCAACGTCAAAGGCCACCTTGGCCGTGAGTTCGCCGTCGCCGAGGATGCGGACACCGTCCTTGACGCGGCGAATCACGCCGGCCTTGACGAGGACTTCCGCCGTCACGGTCTCTTTCACGTCGAGCTTCTTGGCATCGATCGCGACCTGGATACGGGCCAGCGAAACGGTGACGTAGCTCTTCGCAAAGATGTTGGTGAAGCCGCGCTTCGGCAGGCGACGATAGAGCGGCATCTGGCCACCCTCGAAGCCGTTGATCGCGACGCCCGAACGAGCCTTCTGGCCCTTGACGCCACGACCGCCGGTCTTGCCGGATCCGGAGCCGATACCACGGCCAAGACGCTTCTTGGAGTGGGTAGCGCCGGCGTTGTCACGCAGATCGTTGAGTTTCATCTTCTATCTCCTGCGATCGGCCTACGCCTCGTCCACAACGCGGACGAGATGCTGGACAGCTGCGATCATGCCGCGCACGGAAGGAGTATCCTCCAAGGTGCGCTTGCGATGCATCTTGTTGAGGCCGAGGCCGACCAGCGTGGCACGCTGTTCTTTCGGCCGGCGGATCGGGCTACCGATCTGCTCGACGGTGACGGTCTTGGTTGCTTTCTTGGCCATGGTCATTGTCCCTGGTCAGCTCGAGCGACTATTCTTCAGCCGCAACGGCGGTGCCGCGGCGGGCCTGAAGCGTCGAATACTTGATGCCGCGCTGTGCAGCCACATCCTTGGGATGCATCTGGCTCTTCAGCGCATCGAAGGTCGCGCGCACCATGTTGTAGGGGTTCGACGAACCCATCGACTTGGCGACGACGTCGTGCATGCCGAGCGTCTCAAAGACAGCGCGCATAGGACCGCCGGCGATGATGCCGGTACCCTGCTTGGCAGAGCGCAGCAGAACGCGACCAGCGCCCCAACGGCCTTCGACATCGTGGTGCAGCGTACGGCCCGAGCGGAGCGGCACGAAAATCATGTCGCGCTTGGCCGATTCGGTTGCCTTGCGGATCGCTTCCGGCACTTCGCGCGCCTTGCCGTGACCAAAGCCAACGCGGCCCTTCTGGTCGCCAACAACGACGAGTGCTGCAAAACCGAAACGCCGGCCGCCCTTGACGACCTTGGCAACACGGTTGATGTGGACGAGCTTATCGACGAATTCGCTGTCGCGCTCTTCGCGGTCACGGCTACGGTCGCGACCACCTTCCCTACGTTCTTGTGCCATATTCCTATCCTTATTTTTTTCCGGAAGCACGGGGGTTAAAAACTAAATCCGGCGTCTATAACGTCGCCGGATCGATTGCAACTGGTCAGTGATGCGGCGCAGCGCCACGCGCTACGCCGTAAACTGCATCAGAAGTTGAGGCCACCTTCACGGGCAGCTTCGGCAAGCGCCTTGATGCGGCCGTGATAGATGTAGGCGCCACGATCGAAAACGACATCCTTGATGCCGGCCTTCGAAGCGCGCTCAGCGATCAGCTTGCCAACCGCAGTCGCGGCAGCAGTGTCAGCACCGGTCTTCAGCGTGCCCTTGAGATCCTTCTCGAGGGTCGAAGCGGCTGCGAGCGTCTTGCCATTGGCGTCGTCGATAACCTGAACATAGATGTTCTTCGACGTGCGATGGACCGACAGACGCGGGCGGCCGTTGGCGACCTTCTTGATCTGGCGGCGGATGCGCGCCGAACGGCGCAGAGTGGTTTCTTTCGAAGCCATGATAGTGGTTCCTTGCCTTCTGAAACGGGCGCGGCCATCTGCGGTAAGCTGAAATGCTTCCCGCGACCGCGCACCGCGGCGTTATAATTACTTCTTCTTGCCTTCTTTGCGGACGATCTTCTCGCCTGCATAGCGGACGCCCTTGCCCTTGTAGGGCTCCGGACCACGATATTCGCGGATCTCGGCGGCGACCTGGCCAACCTGCTGCTTGTTGATGCCGTTGACCACGATTTCGGTCGGCTTCGGCACCGTAATGGTGATGCCTTCCGGAGTCTGGTAGACGACGTCATGGCTGAAGCCAAGTGCGAGCTGCAGGTTCTTGCCCTGGAGCGTTGCACGGTAACCGACGCCGGTGATCTCGAGCTTCTTTTCGAAGCCGTCCTTAACACCCGTCAGGATGTTAACGATCTGCGTCCGCGACATGCCCCACTTGGAGCGCGCGTCCTTCGACTGATCGCGTGGCTGAACGGCAATCTCGCCATTCTCCATCGAGACCAGAACTTCATTGTTGACCACGAACTTCAGCTCGCCCTTGGGGCCCTTCGCCGTGACGGTCTGTCCGTCGACGGCGGCGGTGACGCCCTGCGGAAGCTGAACGGGTTTCTTGCCAATACGAGACATAGTCCTCGTGCCTTTCTTGTTTCAGCCTACGCAGATCAGAATATCTGGCAGAGGATTTCCCCGCCGACGTTCTGTTCGCGCGCTTCGTGGTCGGCCATCACGCCCTTCGGAGTCGAAAGGATCGAGATGCCGAGGCCATTGGCGACCGGCGGAATCGACTTGGACGAGACGTAGACGCGGCGACCGGGCTTGGAGACACGCGCGATTTCGCGAATCACCGGCTGGCCGTCGAAGTACTTCAGCTCGATTTCGATCTCGGACTTGCCGTTTTCGAAATCGGTCTGGCTGTAGTCGCGGATATAGCCTTCCGACTTCAGCACGTCGAGAACACGGGCGCGCAGCCTGGACGCAGGCGTCGACACAGTCGACTTCTTGCGGCCATAGGCGTTGCGGATGCGGGTCAGCATATCGCCGAGAGGATCACTCAAAGACATATCAAATGCTCCTTACCAGCTCGACTTGACCAGGCCGGGGATTGCTCCCGTCGAGCCCAGATCACGAAGCGCGATACGCGACATCTTAAGCTTGCGATAGTAGGCACGCGGACGGCCGGTAATTTCGCAGCGGTTACGGACACGGGTCTTAGCCGAGTTGCGCGGCAGCGCGGCGAGCTTGAGCTGCGCGCGGAAGCGTTCCTCGATCGGCTTGGACTGATCCATGATCACATCCTTGAGGGCCTTACGCTTTGCAGCGAACTGGTCGACAAGCTTGCGGCGCCGGTTGTTCTTTTCGACTGAGCTGGTTTTTGCCATTTCAGATTTTTCCTTTGCTCGCTGCCGTTACTGCCGGAAGGGGAAGTTGAAGGCCTTGAGCAGAGCCCGTGCCTCTTCGTCCGTCCTGGCGGTCGTGCAAACGATGATGTCCATGCCCCAGATCTGATCAACCTTGTCGTAATTGATCTCGGGGAACACGATGTGTTCCTTGATGCCCATAGCGTAATTGCCACGGCCGTCAAAGCTTTTTGGGTTCAGACCGCGAAAATCGCGAACGCGCGGCAGTGCGATGTTCACCAGACGGTCAAGAAACTCATACATGCGTTCCTGGCGGAGCGTCACCTTGGCGCCTATCGGCATGTGCTCACGCACCTTGAAGCCGGCGATCGACTTGCGGGCGCGGGTCACAACCGGCTTCTGGCCAGCGATCATCGCCAGGTCTTCAGCGGCAGCTGCGGGCTTCTTGGAGTCCGCAGTGGCTTCGCCGATACCCATGTTGAGCACGATCTTGTCGATGCGCGGGATCTGCATCACGTTGTCGTACTTGAACTGCTCCTGCATCGCCTGACGGATGGTCTCTTTGTAGACCTTCTTCAGACGCGGCTCGATGGTTGCATTAGCCATTGATGACTTCTCCCGAGCGCTTGGCGACGCGCACCTTCGTGCCGTCCTTCTGGACCTGGAAACCGACGCGGGTCGGCTTGCCATCCTTGGGGTCGGTGAGCGCGAGGTTCGACAGGTGGATCGGCGCTTCTTTGGTGATAATCCCGCCCTCTTGGGTCTGGGACTGCTTCTGGTGGCGGCGGATCATGTTCACGCCACGGACAAGTGCCTTGTCTTCCTTCGGCTGGACAGACAGCACTTCGCCAGTGCGGCCCTTGTCCTTGCCGGTCAGAACGACAACCTTGTCGCCTTTACGGATCTTCTGCATTGTTCCGGCTCCTTACAGCACTTCGGGCGCGAGCGAGATGATCTTCATGTGGTTCTTGGCGCGGAGTTCGCGCGGAACCGGCCCGAAGATACGCGTGCCGATAGGTTCTTTCTTGTTATCGACAAGAACGGCCGCGTTCTTGTCGAAACGGATCACGCTGCCGTCCGGGCGACGAATGTCCTTGGCCGTGCGAACCACGACCGCCTTCATCACATCACCCTTCTTTACGCGGCCGCGCGGAATGGCTTCCTTGATCGACACCACGATGATGTCGCCAACAGAAGCATACTTCCGCTTCGAGCCGCCCAGCACCTTGATGCACATGACACGACGGGCGCCGGAATTGTCCGCGACGTCGAGGTTTGTTTGCATCTGAATCATGACTGGCCGCCTTCTTCTTCTCTAACGGGATGGGCTACCGCCCTCCCCGGCTTGTCCAAAATTCGTTGTTACGCCTGGTCGGCGGAGATGACGACCCAGCGCTTATCCTTGGAAATCGGCTTCGATTCCTGGATAGACACCTGATCGCCCACCTTGTGGGCGTTGTTTTCGTCGTGCGCCTTGTAGTTCTTCGACATACGCACGGTCTTCTTCATCACCGGGTGCGTGAAGCGACGCTCGACCTTGACGACGACCGTCTTCTCGTTCTTGTCGCTGACGACCGTACCCTGCAGGATGCGCTTTGGCATGGTTTTCGTCCTTAAGCCTTCTTGCCGGCCGATTTTTCGGCGGCGATGGTCTTGATACGCGCGATGTCCTTACGAACTTGTTTCACGCGCGCCGTCTTTTCCAGCTGACCGGTCGCCTTCTGGAAGCGCAGGTTGAACTGCTCCTTCTTGAGGCTGGCGAGCTCGTCAGTGAGCTGGTCCTGGGTCTTCGTCCTGACGTCTGAGGCTTTCATGATCAGCCCTTCCTTATTCTGCGATGCGCTGAACGAAGCGCGTCCTGACCGAGAGCTTGGCAGCGCCGAGCCGCAGCGCTTCACGCGCCACTTCCTCGGAGACACCATCGATCTCGAACATCACGCGACCTGGCTTGATGCGGCATGCCCAGTAGTCGACGGCGCCCTTACCCTTACCCATGCGGACTTCGGTCGGCTTCGACGTGACCGGCACATCTGGGAAAATACGGATCCAGACGCGGCCCTGACGTTTCATTTCGCGGGTGATCGCGCGGCGGGCCGCCTCGATCTCACGCGCGGTGACGCGGTTTGGCTCAAGCGCCTTCAGTCCGAAGCCGCCGAAATCCAGGTTGGTGCCACCCTTCGCGGTGCCGTGGATGCGGCCCTTGAACTGCTTACGGAACTTTGTGCGCTTTGGCTGCAGCATCGTTCTAACTCCAAATTCCTATGCGTGTCAGGCGTTTTCGCGACGGCGGCCGCCTGGGCGGTCGCTAGCATGCGAATGATCGCCTTCGGTTGCGCGACGCTCTGAAGCCATCGGATCGTGCTCGAGGATCTCGCCCTTGAACACCCAGACCTTGACGCCGCAGATACCGTAGGCAGTCTTGGCTTCAGCCGTGCCGTAGTCGACATCGGCGCGCAGGGTGTGCAGCGGAACGCGACCTTCGCGATACCACTCCATACGAGCGATTTCGGCACCGCCGAGACGGCCCGAGCAGTTGATACGAATGCCCTCGGCGCCGAGGCGCATCGCCGACTGCACCGCGCGCTTCATGGCGCGACGGAAGGCAATGCGGCGCTCGAGCTGCTGCGCGATCGACTGAGCGACCAGCGTAGCGTCCGTCTCGGGCTTGCGAACCTCGACGATGTTGAGGTGCGTCTCGGACTTCGTCATCTCCATTAGCTTCTTGCGAAGCTTTTCGATGTCGGCGCCCTTCTTGCCGATGATCAGGCCCGGACGTGCTGCGTGAATGGTCACGCGGCACTTCTTGTGCGGACGCTCGATCACGACCTTGGAGATCGCGGCCTGCTTCAGTTCGTTCTCAAGATACTTGCGGATCTTGATGTCTTCGTGAAGCAGCTGGCCGTATTCGCCGGTGTTTGCATACCAGCGCGAGTCCCAGGTGCGGTTGATGCCGAGGCGGAGACCAATAGGATTGATTTTCTGGCCCATTATGCGGCCTCCCCTTTCTCTTCGACTTCACGAACAACGATCGTGAGGTGCGAAAACGGCTTCTCGATGCGGCTGGCGCGACCACGGCCACGAGCGTGGAAACGCTTCATGACGATCGACTTGCCGACATAGGCTTCCGCCACTACCAACGCATCGACATCGAGGTCGTGATTGTTTTCCGCGTTGGCAATAGCCGATTCGAGGGTCTTTTTAACCGTTTCGGAGATGCGCTTGCGCGAAAATTCCAGATCTGAAAGCGCGGTCGCTACCTTCTTGCCGCGGATAAGCGCGGCAACGAGGTTGAGCTTCTGCGGGCTGACCCGGATCGTACGGAGTACCGCACGTGCCTCGTTGTCAGCAAGCCTGCGCGGAGCTTTGGCCTTGCCCATGTTACTTCCTCTTTGCCTTCTTGTCCGCGCCGTGACCGTAGTAGGTCCTGGTGGGAGCGAACTCACCGAACTTGTGGCCGACCATGTCCTCGTTCACCGAGACCGGGACGTGCTTCTGGCCGTTGTAGACACCGAAGGTGAGGCCGACGAACTGCGGCAGGACAGTGGAGCGGCGGCTCCACATCTTGATCACCTCATTGCGACCGCCTTCACGAACCTTTTCTGCTTTCTTGAGCAGATAGCCGTCAATGAACGGGCCTTTCCAGACTGAACGAGTCACTGGCGTTACCTCTTCTTAGCTCTTGCGCTGATGGCGCGAGCGCAGGATGAACTTGTCGGTCGCCTTGTTGGACCGCGTCTTCTTGCCCTTGGTGGGCTTGCCCCACGGCGACACCGGATGGCGTCCGCCCGAGGTGCGGCCTTCACCACCGCCGTGCGGATGGTCGACCGGGTTCATGGTCACGCCGCGATTGTGCGGACGCTTGCCACGCCAGACCGTGCGGCCTGCCTTGCCATCGTTGATGTTGCCATGGTCCGGATTGGACACGGCACCGACGGTGGCGATGCACAGACCGCTGACGACGCGCTGTTCACCCGAGTTGAGGCGAAGGATCGCCATGCCCTGGTCGCGACCGACGAGCTGGGCGTAAGCACCAGCCGAACGGGCAACCTGGCCGCCCTTGCCGGGCTTCAGTTCGATGTTGTGCACGATCGTGCCGACCGGCATCGAAGCGAGCGGCATTGCGTTGCCCGGCTTCACGTCGACCTGCTCACCAGCGATGATCTTGTCGCCGGCCTGAAGACGCTGCGGAGCAATGATGTAGCTCAGCTCGCCATCGTCGTACTTGATCAGCGCGATGAAGGCGGTGCGGTTCGGATCGTATTCGAGACGCTCGACCGTGCCGACCACGTCGAACTTGCGACGCTTGAAGTCGATGATGCGGTACGAACGCTTGTGACCGCCGCCGATGAAGCGCGCCGTGATGCGACCGTAGTTGTTGCGGCCGCCCGACTTCGTCAGGCCCTCGGTCAGCCCCTTGACGGGCTTGCCCTTGTGGAGGCCCGAGCGGTCGACGATGACCAGCTGACGGGTGCTCGGCGTTATTGGCTTGAATTTCTTAAGTGCCATTGTCCTGTCCTCGCGGCCTAGCTCAGAGACCCGTCGCGACGTCGATCGACTGGCCTTCGGCCAGCGTCACTACCGCCTTCTTGACGTCGCTCTGGCGGCCGATCGTGCCGCGGAAGCGCTTCACCTTGCCCTTGCGGACCAGGGTGTTCACAGCAGTCACCTTCACGCCAAACAGCGCTTCGACGGCAGCCTTGATCTCGGGCTTGCTCGCCTTCTTGGCGACGTTGAAGACGACCTGGTTGTTTTCAGAAGCCATGGTCGACTTTTCGGTGATCGCCGGAGAGACGATCACGTCATAGTGGCGGAGATCCATCATTTGAAGCGCTCCTCGAGAGCCTCGACGGCGGCCTTCGAAAGGACCAGCGTGCCGCGGCGCAGAATGTCGTAAACATTGATGCCCTGGATTGGCAGGACGTCGATGTTCGGGATGTTGGTCGCTGCGCGCTTGAAGTTGACGTCAAGCTCAGCACCGCCGATCACCAGGGCGTTGGTCAGGCCCAGCGTCGCGAAATTCGCGAGCAGTGCCTTCGTCTTACCTTCGGCGAGGGTCAGCTCGTCGACGATGATCAGTTTCGATGTCTTAGCCTTGGCCGACAGAGCGTGCTTCAAGCCGAGGGCGCGGACCTTCTTGGGAAGATCGTGCTCGTGGCTGCGAACGACCGGGCCGTGGGCCTTGCCGCCGCCGCGGAACTGCGGAGCGCGTGCCGAATGGTGACGAGCACGGCCCGTACCCTTCTGCTTGTACATCTTGGCGCCAGTGCGCGCGATTTCGGCGCGACCCTTGGCCTTGTGCGTGCCCTGCTGCTTCTTGGCGAGCTGCCAGCGCACGACGCGCTGGAGAACGTCTTCGCGCGGGTCGAGACCAAAGATCTCTTCCGAGAGCTGGACCTTGCCGGCGTCGATGCCTGCAAGCGTGGTGATCTTGAGATCCATTATTCCGCTCCCTCTGTGGCCGGAGCCTCGTTCTTCGTGGCGGCGCGGATACCAGCAGGCTTCGGAGCGTTAGCCGGAAGCGCAATCTTGGCTGCGTCGCGGACCAGGATCCAAGCGCCCTTCGAACCCGGAACCGCACCGCGGATCAGGATGAGACCGCGATCGGTGTCGGTCGAGACAACTTCGACATTCTGGGTGGTGACGCGAACGTCGCCCATGTGTCCGGCCATCTTCTTGCCCTTGAACACCTTGCCCGGATCCTGGCGCTGGCCAGTCGAACCGTGGGTACGGTGCGAAACCGAGTTACCGTGGGTAGCACGGCCACCACCGAAATGGTGACGCTTGATGACGCCCTGGAAACCCTTGCCGATCGTCGTGCCCGTCACATCGACCTTCTGGCCGGGGACGTAATGCTCGACAGTGATCTCGGAGCCAACATCGAGCATGTTGTCGGCGGACACGCGGAATTCCGCGACCTTCGACTTCGGCTCAACGGAGGCGGCAGCGAAGTGACCGCGCATCGCCTTCGTCGTATTCTTCACCTTGGCCAGGCCAACGCCGAGCTGAACGGCGGTGTAGCCATTCTTCTCTTTCGTGAGCTGTGCCACGACCTGGCAGTTCTCCATGCGGAGAACGGTGACGGGAACATGCTCGCCAGCGTCATTATAGACGCGGGTCATTCCCACCTTCTGTGCAATTACACCTGAACGCATCGGTTCGTTTTCCTTCAGAGGAGCCGTTTGGATCTGCTCGCGCGGCTCATGTTAGCTCTTAGAGCTTGATTTCGACGTCGACACCTGCTGCGAGGTCGAGCTTCATCAGAGCATCGACGGTCTGCGGGGTCGGATCGACGATGTCCAGCAGACGCTTGTGCGTGCGCATCTCGAACTGCTCGCGGCTCTTCTTATCGACGTGCGGTGAGCGATTCACCGTGAACTTCTCGATCCGAGTCGGCAGCGGAATCGGGCCGCGAACATTGGCGCCGGTGCGCTTCGCGGTCGACACGATCTCACGCGTCGAAGCGTCGAGAACCCGGTGGTCAAACGCCTTGAGGCGGATGCGGATATTCTGTCCGTTCATGGTCACTTCCTTGTTCTGGCGCGGCGCGGGCGTATTCCCGCCCGCGACAGATCGTTAATTCGGATTATTCTTTGATCGAAGCGACGATGCCGGCGCCGACGGTACGGCCACCTTCACGGATAGCGAAGCGCAGCTTCTCTTCCATGGCGATCGGCACGATCAGCTCGACATCGACGGTGATGTTGTCGCCGGGCATGACCATCTCGGTGCC
>NZ_JBFTPR010000033.1:0-23032 GCF_056398585.1 Aminobacter sp. 01T433 | reverse complement strand
CGAAAATGCCAGCGCCGGATCACGCTCAGTAACGCCATGTCGATCACTCCAGAGCCCCCGCTGAAACACGCGAGGGACGGTTGAAACATGGGTCAATTCTCGATGGAAATATCGGGCTGCGCCGGGTCAGCTCTCAGTGGAAATCAACAATGAGGTATTGCGCCTACAGCGAAATGTACGCTGAGGATGCGTTTGGGGCGGTTATCCTGGCCGTCCCTGGTAGGTGATGTCACGTCACTGGCCGACTTTTCAAGTACCAGGTCCAGGCATCCACGGTGGTGTCGAAGGTCTCATGACGTGTTTGTGGATCAGTAGATCGATCGAGATCCTTGAGGCCTCCAGCAGTAGCAACCGCAACGACCCTGTCCCCGGGGGCTATTACCTTGCGATCGGCCAGTGTCCGTATCGCTAAGAGAGGGGTAACCGATGCCAGTTCTGCGAAAATTCCTTCGTCTCTCGCTAGGCGCGACTGCATATCGATCAGTCCATCGTTGGATACCGGCACGGCATGACCTGACGATTCTCGAAGTGCCCGAAGCGCCTGGTAGGTACTTCGCGAAGTCCCAATCGACACGGCGAGAGCGTCGAAGCAAACGTCTTGTTCCGGAACGTGGTCCGACCCTTCTACGAATGCCGCCGACAGAGAACCGTGAACCTCTGCAGCCACCATTTTCGGCAGCCGGTCTATGAGGCCAGCGTAAAACAGCTCCTTGAAACCAGCCCATACGCCTGACAAAGCGTCGCCATAGCAGACCGGCATGACGCACCAGTCCGGAACATCACCCGATCCTTGTTCGATGATTTCGTAGGCGATCGTCTTGTAGCCCTCGATGGCGAGTGGATGACTGCCAACGACAGGCGCGCTGAAAGGAGATGTGATAAACCAGCCAAACCGCTCCTGGGCCTCAGCAAGGAATTTCCATCTGTCTTGCTTGTTGGCCAGCGAAAGAACAGTGGCGCCGTGCCGCTTGATCTGGGACAGCATTGGGCTGGCTGTGCCTGCAAATGTTGCGACAACACAACCCATACCCGCTCGTGCCGCGTAGGCGGCAAGCGAGGCACCGGCATTGCCTGACGACGCTGTGGCAACCAGTTTGGCGCCCTGCGCGCGCGCGATCGAGACCGCGACCGTTGAGAACCTGTCCTTGTACGACCATGTCGGATTGCGGCTCTCATCCTTGATGAAAAGACTAGCGACGCCCAACGATGAACCGATCCGCGGACAAGAGATCAAGGGCGTCTGCCCTTCACCCAAGGTGACGATGTCCTCGGGCCCGCACGGCAGCCTTTGCCCATACTTCCACAATGATGAACGACCGTACTGGTCCCCTGCAAAAGCATCGCCAATGGCTGGCTGTGCATAGATGGGCGCCAAATTGGCAGGGGCGACTGGCGCGCAGAACGGACAGCCCCTGGAGTCGATCGTTAGTGCTGCGGGAAACTGCGCGTCGCACCTGATGCAGGAATAGCCCTCTATGCTCCTCACGTCTGGAACTCCACGAAAGGATTGGAGATGTCGGCGGTTGCAATAGCCAGATCGTGCGAAATAGACCGGATGTCCTTGCTGTGCGACTGTTTGCTATATTCTTCAGAAAAAATGCTGCTGAACTTCTGAGGCTGTGGGTCCTGCTTCATCATTCCTCTCAAGGCTGTGAGTTTGTGCGTGCTTGATTTGAAGCAGTCATGCCGGTTGAAGTCAATCAAAATGACTCCTAAAGTGTGCCATTCTATAATGATCATGGAGGTGTAGCGCTGTCATGGATTTACGTTGTCGCCTGGGCCTGAACGTGCGTCGGCTGCGCAAAGAACGCGACCTGTCGCAGGAACGTTTGTCGCTCCTCTCAGGCCTCTCACGCGCGTATGTGAGCAGCGTTGAGACCGGCCGCCGCAATGCAACACTGGATACGCTGGAAATCCTCGCAAGGACCCTTGGAGTCGAAGGCTGGGAGCTGATTGCGATAGCTGCGGGGGGCGAAGTCGGTTCTGAGCCTGATCACGACAGCGAAGCAAGAGAATGATTCCTGCTCGTTCAAAGGCCGATCCAATACAGATATTGGACGGCAGGCGTCCTGAAAACGCTCCAAAGCCATGGCTAGGGCGGCCTGCTGATCACAGGCCTGTGGTCCCCAGGATCGACACTGGCACCGCGGGGCCCTTGGCGATGGGGGTCCTGGAGTGATATCACCCCTATGTCCATCGGGGACTTTTGGAATTGTCCCCGTATGCACGGCCTCTTATCGAAGCCTTGTGCTAGAGCGTTTGATGCGATTTGTCAGTTGGAAGCGCTCCTTGACCTCGAATGCGGGCCAATTTTGGGGCTGCGAGAAGCCGAAATTCTCCAGTGGAGTGCCGCGGGCTAGTTGGCGGAGCAATCATACTCGACGTGTCGAAATGCGCAGTTCAATCGCATCTCCGCCATTTCCGCGAATAATTAGGCGCAAACAATATCTCGCGAGCCATTTCGAAACCAATGGCCCTTGGTGAAGTACAGGCTGGCAATGACCATATTTGGCGATAGCGACGAAGACCTCGGCCAAATACAAACGGACAGGAGGTCGCCATGGGTCGTATCCTCGTTGTCGATTGGTCAAATAGGCAGCTCTGTCAGCAACAGCTAGAGCAGCATTTTCGGCTACGTCATGAAATTTACGTAGTCGAACGACGTTGGCAGGCACTTCGGCGCCCCATTGACATCGAAATGGACGAGTTCGATACGGAGCACGCTGTTTATCTGCTTGCCGTCGACAGCTCCGGAGACGTCATAGGCGGGTCCAGGATGGTGCCTACGACCCAGCCGCATCTGCTTGGCAATGTCTTTCCACAACTCGCCGATGGCAGGCCTCCTCGCGCCCCTGACATCTATGAGTGGACCCGTTTCTTCATCGCATTTCCCTACCGGAGGACAGGCACATCTGCGCGCCTCGCTGGAGAAGTGCTTTGCGGCTTGCTTGAGGCGAGCCTGAGGTTCGGAATTCGAAGGATCAGCGTCGTGTGCGAAGCGTTCTGGCCAGACCGACTGAGGGCACTCGGCTGGACGGTGGAGGTTCTTGGCCAACGGTTGCAGCTCGAAGACTGCGAGACAGTCGGTGCCCTCATTGAGGTCTCGCAAGAGGCTTTGGGAAGCACCAGACGCTTTTATGGCATTGACGGACCGGTGCTCCTTCCGCCAGGCGCGCTACCGCCAGGTCGTGGCCCAGAGGCGTAGGATCGTAGACGGAGGCCCCGCACATGGAGTTACATCTCCGAGAGCTTACCCCATCTGGCGAGCAACTCGTTGCAGCGATGTGCCTCGACGAACGCCAACAGGAGTTTTCCGGTGGGGACGTATTGGAGCTCTTCGCCAGCCTGCGAAATAGCCCATATCCAGAGGCCGTTCACCCCTTCATTGTGGCCCACGACGACACTGCAATTGGCTTATTCGTTCTCCGGGAGGCGCCTGCACTCCCTACGTGGGCGTTGCCCGATGTGATGACGCTGCACAATTTCCGCATCGGCAAAGAGTTTCAACGACAGGGCTATGGAACCGCCACCGTCCGAACGGCCGCACAATGGGTGGCCGAGAACTGTCCGACGGTTTCGCTGCTGATGCTGTCCGTAAATGTTGAGAACGAACCGGCAGCGAGCCTTTACCAGAGCTGCGGCTTTCGTTCGACTGGGGCCGCTTTCGATGGCCGCGTTGGTCGCGAAAGGATCATGCTGGGAACGATTGCTGCCATTCTCACCAAATGCCGTACTTAATGAGAAACACAGCGCCAGACGGCATGGCTGTTTGCCCAAGCCATACGTCCTGATGCAAGGGCTGGCGCCACGTGTGGGTTGAATTGGGATTGGCAAATGCGGGCGTTGCCAACGTGATGGTCTCGCAGCCCATTAGTACGTTTTCTATCGATGTTATCGCCCCAATATTCTCGGCGGACAAAAACGCGCGACATTATCTTCAGCAAAGCAACATCACCGGAACGCCAACGGCAAGGCGCCGGCTGATCAGACGGCCATCGACGAAACGGCGGTGGGCCTTTGTGCTGGAACCAGTATCTCTGTCACGGTCGCATGCCGTAGCTTGCCTCGCCTGGTTCCGCCGCCGCCGTAGATTTACCGGCGATTAACCCTGCTGCGCGACCATGGCTTGGCGGAAATGTACCCAGTCCCGCGTCCTTAAGCCTGACCAATCAAGAGTCCCGCTGCCGAAAGGTGGCGGGGCTATTTTGTGTTTAGGCTGACGAGCGTGCTTCAAAACCTGACGCTGAGATCCAGCTTGGCGCCGTTGTCGGAAACGCCCGAGCCGAACTGCCCAGTATAAGAAACACCAAGCTTGGCCATCGGCGTGAGATCAAAGTCGAGCTCTGCTTCGAGGACCGCGGCATCCCTTGCGATCGGCACGCCGGAAATGGTGAAGGCGTTACTGCCGGCAAAGGCCAGGGTCGAGCCGCGACGAGTTCGGCCCCGCCTTCGCCACGGCGTCGACCTTACCGCCAAGCCCGCCGTCCGAGCTGCCGCCTTTGCCACCGCCCGCAACTGCTGGTGCTGTTGCCGGCGCCATCACAAGCGCGCCCGTTGCCAGAACCCTGAGCAAGGACGACGCTGCGTAGTTGCGCGAAAGCACGCTCCTGGTGACAGCGGTTGACCTGTGACAAAAGCCGAATATCTTTCATTGCCCTGTTCATCCGCAACTTAGTTGGAGTTAACAGGCAGAATATGTCATGTACCGTGCTGCTGACACCCGGTCACCCACCGCGTAAGCGAGACACTAGTCGGCTCGTGCGTGCTGAGAAAACTACGCTGATTGGTAGGTAAATGAGACGCGGTTTCGGCCCTGTTGTTTGGCCTCATACAGACAACGAGCGGCCTGCTGTAGGCTGCCAGCAGTCTCAGCGTCTCCGCGCATTTCCGCGCCGCCTATGCTGATCGTTGCCCTAATGCTACTGCGGCGGCTCTTCATCCATGGAATTGTCTCGACTTGTCGTCTGATCATCTCCGCCCGCAAAGTTGCGCTATCCCTGTCGACCCCTCGTAAAATGACACCAAATTCCGTGCCGCCAGTTCGGCCCACCACGTCCTTGGGGCGTGTTGCGTAAAGCAGAGCCTTGGCTATTCGAGCCAAAACCTCGTCACCTTTGACATGGCCGTGGAGGTCATTGATTTTGGTGAAGTCATCAGCGTCGACCAGGAGAAGCGTGTCACACTCCCCGGCAAAGCGCGCCCGGGCCAGCTGACCAATGAAAGCCTCTCGGTTCAGAAGTCCTGTCGCCGGATCGTGAGTTGTCGAGTATTCGAGTTTGTCGTGTGTTTCCTTCAATGCCAGGTGCGATTTTGCGAGTGCCTCACTGGCTTCCTTGTACTTTTCAGTTTGCAGAAAGACATAGGTGGAGACTGGCATTGCGATGAGTGTGGGAATGACAATGCATTCGACCCAGCTTAGCCAGTCAATTGTCAACCCCAGAGCCAGTCTGGTGGGGAACGAGAGTGCGAAGGTCGAGACAACGGCAATGGCTGTCACGACGACTGCCTTTAGGAGAATATTTCCACGCCGTGTCATGTCGCTCAATTAGCGCAAGCTCGGTAAATCATCCCTTACCGATGCGGAATCCACCTTGGACAATCATCCCGGGGACGCGCTCGACGCTTGGGCTGCGCTAAAGCTCTCGGCGCCGGTGAGATCGATGTCGGAAGATTGGCAAAGCGTGCCGCTCGAGGCCTGGCCGGCGGGGGCCTTTTTGTCGTTTCAGACGTGCTGTGTCTGGAATGCTCGCAAAGCTGTTCATTTCCAATGATTTGCCAGAGCGTCCACTTAACGCCTCGCTGCCGAAAGGTGGCGGGGCGTTTCTGCGGTTGGGGAAACGGCAAATATTGCTTGGCGGAAATCAGGTTCGGTATCGCAATGAACTTGCCCTCGCCCGGGGCATGGGTGCGGCAGCTGTGCCTACGCTGCTGGGCAGGCCAAAAGCCGCTGTCACGCTCCAATGTGACCACCCACACACGGCGCATCAATCCATCGATCTAATTGCTTCCCAGGTGCCGTTGGATGACATTGAGGCCGGGTATGGCGGGGCAGAGCACCGGCGCAGAGCCTTAAATCGTCTAACCGAGCATTGCGTCGGTGTCCCCCGCCCCCAAGCACGGCGCCTTACGCGATGTCATTGGCCTGCTTCGAAGAACCATTCCGAGCAGGTCCTTCTCTTAGTGTAACGATGTCGACACGCCCGGCCTTTCCGGTTTCGGCAAGCAGGGATGCCACCGACCTTTGAGCCGAGCGCGCGATCCGGGCCGTGGGCTGTGGGTGGTCATCAACTGCGCCGAGCGTGTCATGAAGGACTTTGGGTCATCCCACCGTCGGCACGGCAGCCGCCTATGACGCTTTCATTGCGGGTTAATTCTGGCCGGCATCGAAATACCGGTCTGGAACCTAAGAACGCCCGTCGCCCAGGTGCGCATCTCCGGTGATGCGTCGCCCGATTTCAGGATTGAAATGGCCAGTGAAGCCATGTCTTCGGGTGGTTTTTGGTTGGCAGCCACGTAGGTGAAATATCCGACTACGATCGCACATCCGATCGATACGACCGGCGAAGCGAACGGCATCGTCGCTCCGACAATTGATCGGCCGCGTTGAAGCAGGCTGGGCTTCGGAAGCACTTCCTCATCAATAGGATCAGACATTCCACTCTCTGCGCAGAACACCAATGCAGGAACAATGGCATACATTAGTTAAGATGCGGATAAACGCGCTCCTCGGATGACGTGCGCCGGAGTCGGCCTTCGGCGGATAGGTTTCGAGGTGCAGCGGCGGCAAGGAAATCAAATTATCACAAGGGTTTGGTTTCCGGAATTAATGAACGCGCCGTCTGGCCCACTACCAGGGCACGCGCCGTTCATGCCTCCTATCGTCCGCACTCTCGAAAGCGCGCCCCTCGTAGATCGCATCTCCTTAGTATCGTGGTGAGAGCTGGAGCCAACCCAAGCCGCTGCTGCATGGGGTGGATGGTCCCTATCCCCCCAATCGCCGTGAGGAGAAAAAGTTAGCCGCCGACGCTGCCCTAATACACAAAATCCTATTGCATAGACAAAAGAAGAGCGCTACGAATTTAATGTCTAGACAAAAGAGCGCCTCCTCCTGACTCGCTATCGCGAGCGGAGCGATGGCACCGCAACAAATGTCACAAGGGGAACTAAGATGACCGCATCAAGACGCACTTTTCTCAAGGGCTTGGCGGTTGCGCCGGCCATATTCGGTGGCCTCTCGTCGAGCATTGCTGCCTACGCCCAGGAGGCCAAGGCGCATGGCGATCTGATCGTTGCTATCGCCAAGCCGGCCGGAAATCTCGACCCGCACAAGTATATCGGCCTGTGGGCTGTGCAGGATCTCATGTTCGAGCCGCTCATGCGCTACGGCAAGAATGGTCAGATCGTACCGGCCCTCGCCACGGAGTGGGCCGTCGAGGAAAACGGCAAGCTGCTCCGCGTCAAGCTTCGGCAGAACGTGACTTTCCAGGACGGCACGCCCTGGGACGCGGATGCCATGATGTGGAACCTGGATCGCTGGATCGGCAAGCCTGCCAACAACTGGATGAATTCTTCGCGGTTGTATTCTGGCCACAAGATCGTCGATTCGCATACGGTCGAGCTGCAGTTCAAGGAGCAGGTGCTCGGGCTGCTCTACGAATTCTCCTATGTCCGGCCGTCGCGCTTCCTCAGCCCGAAGTCGGTCGACAAGGACGGCAACTATCAGACGCCAGTTGGAACAGGACCATGGATCCAGGAAACTGCGTCGAACAGCGAAAGCTCCTTCAAGCGGTTTGATGGCTATTGGGGCGATCTCCCAAGCTTCGAACACGTCGAACTGAAGGTCCTGCCAGATTCACGCAGCCGCATGGCAGCACTTAGGGCAGGCGAGATCGATCTTGCCGGCGGCGACTACCTTGCCCCCATCAAGGCCACTGAAGCCAAGGCGCTGGAGAGTGCCGGCATCCCCGTCACGGTTGAGACCGGAACGACGACGATCGTGCTCGCCTACAATCCCGACCGGAATGAAGCTCTGAAAGATGTGCATGTACGCAAGGCGATCAACATCGGCTTTGACAGGGCGGCAATCGGGCAGGTTCTTTACCAGAGCCTGGCTGAGCCGGCGGGCAGTCTGTTTCCCGCCAATGTTCCGCATGCCGGCAAGCGCTTCGATGTTGCCACGCGCGATGTAGAGGCGGCCAAGGCTCTGCTCGAGGCGGCAGGCTGGAGCGGTACCGAGATCCGCGAAAAGGACGGCAAGAAGCTGTCGCTTGAGCTGGTAGTTTCCGAAGAGCAGATGGCAGGCTCACGATCGCTCGGCGAGATCCTGCAGTCGCAACTCGGTGAGATCGGCATCGAACTGTCGATACGCTCGGTAGACCATGCCTCGCGCCACAGTGACATTCCGGCACGAAAATACGACATGGCTCTGTTCTACACGTTGGGCGCTCCCTACGAGCCGTTCGGAACGCTGGTCGGCTTGTTCTTGTCAACGTTCAACAATGGCGTCGACGGCAAGCTGTTTCTCGATCCGGCAAACCTCGACCCGCTAGTCCTGGCCGCTGCATCGGCCTCGGAAACCGACGTGGAGGGCGCAACGCAGGCCATCTATGACTGGCTCTACAACGAGGTCGCAATTTCTCCGCTGTTCTACGCGCCGATCATCTGGGCGCACGCTCCGCGGGTCCAGGGCTTCACGCCACCTTCGACGGAATACGACCTTCCCTACAAGAACATCACCTTGGGCGCGTAAAGGCGGATCCGATGCTTACACTAGTCTCGCGGCGGTTACGCAACTCGCTCGTCTTGCTCGTGCTGGCGACGCTCCTCTGCTTCACCCTGGTGGTCTCGGCGCCCGGCAACATCGCGGTCCTGATCGCGGAACTGCGTACCCCCAAGGCCACCTTTGCCGACATCCACAAGATCGAGCTGGAACTGGGGCTGAACCAACCGATCGTAACCCGCTACTCGCATTGGCTCACCGGCGCCCTGCAGGGAAATCTCGGAATTTCCTACAAGACTGGTGAGGATATCGGGCCGGCTTTGTCCAGCCGCCTGCCGATCACCGCGACGCTCGTTGCCGGCGGTGCGACCTTCGCTATGCTGCTAAGCTTCGCGCTCGGCTTCGCCGGCGCGCTTTGGCCGGGTCGTTTCGCCGATGTCGCGACCCGCACCATCGCCTTGCTTGGCGCCTCGATGCCATCGTTCTTTGTTGGTGCACTCTTGATCTACGGGTTGGCGGTGCAGCTTCGGCTGCTGCCCACCTTCGGTTCGGACGGACTTTCGAGCTGGATCCTGCCCTGGATGACGATCGGACTGTTGCCTGCCGCCGTGCTCAGCCGGGTTGTGCGTGTGGGCTTGGAAGAGGCGATGTCGCGGCCCTTTGCACTGACTGCCGTTGCCAAAGGCCTGAGACGGCGGACGATCCTTGTCCGCCACGCTCTACCCAACATAGCACCAACCTACATCAATGCGTTGGGCGCCCAGACCGGTGCGATGGTGGTTGGCGCGGTTGTCGTGGAGCCGCTGTTCGCCCTGAAGGGCGTGGCCGACCTGTTCCTGTCGGGCGTTCTGTTCCGCGACTTCATGGTCGTTCAGGCGTGCCTGCTGGTCTTCATATCGTTCTTCATTCTCCTCAACCTCCTCGTCGACATCGGGATGATGTTCACCGATCCCAAGCTTCGGCGTCAGGGAAGCTGACCATGAAATTTCTTCGCGAATTCCTATCTTACACCTCAAGCCTCCCCAGGCTGGCGATCTGGGCTGTCGGCACCTTTCTCTTCCTCGGCATCTTCGCGCCCTGGCTGACGCCACATGATCCGAATGCGCAAGACCTGCTTCAGGCGCATATGGGACCGTCCTTCGCCCACTGGCTTGGTACCGACCATGTCGGCCGGGATACGCTGAGCCGGCTGATCCTGTCGGCGCGAACCTCGGTTGTCGGCATGACGCTTGTCCTAGTGCTGGCACTTTCGGTTGGCGTCACCATCGGGACTGTTGCGGGCTATCGTCGCGGCTGGGTCGAAGAAGGCCTGATGCGGATCGTCGATGTCGGGTTGGCGATGCCCAGCCTTATCGTGGCGCTGGCCGTCATTGGGATTTTCGGCACCGGCTACTGGAACATGATCCTTGCTTTGGCACTTGCCTGGTGGCCGGGCAGCGCGCGCATAAGCCGGGCGGTTGCGGTCAACGTTATGAATAGGCCGCACATCGAGTCTCTGCGTGTGCTCGGGGCAAGTCCCGCTCGGATCTATTTCCATCACCTGTTACCCGCAACGCTGGGGGCCGTCCTGGTCTACGCAACGGCCGACGCAGGAGCGGTGGCCTTGGCGATCGCAACGTTGAGTTTCCTTGGGCTGGGTATCCAGCCGCCAACGCCTGAGTGGGGCCAGATGCTGGTCGATGCATTGCCCTACCTCGAGTCTTCGCCGCGTCAGGTCATCCTCCCAGGACTGGCGCTTACCCTGGCCGTAATCGGCTTCAATCTGCTTGGCGAATCCATTGCGCTGAACCGGGTGCCCAGCCCGCTTTCCCGCAAGACTCTTCGCCAGAGGCGGATCACGGCAGCTGCATGGAAGAAGGCATAATCGGATGGCTTCGAAGGATATTCTGAGGGTTTCGGATCTCTCCGTTGATCTGTTCACCCAGCGTTCGGTGATCCGGCCCGTCGACGGCGTCAGCTACTCTGTCGCTGCCGGCGAAACGCTCGCCATCGTCGGCGAGAGTGGCAGCGGCAAGACGGTGCTGAACTTTGCCCCGCTCGGCCTGATGCCTACGGGTGTCAATGTCGACCTGAGCGGCTCGATCTTGTTCAACGACATTGAGCTGGTCGGCATCGCGGAACCTGCGTTGCGAAAGCTGCGTGGCGGCTCGATCGGCACGATCTTCCAAGATCCGATGAGTGCGTTGAACCCAGCACGCACCATCGGCAGGCAGATTGCCGAAGTAACTGAACTTCATATGGGCCTGAGCTCCAGCCAGGCTGAAAGCAGGGCGCTTGACCTTCTCAGGCTGGTGAAGATGTCTGACCCCGATGCGCGGCTGAAGCAATACCCGCACGAACTGTCAGGCGGCCTTCGCCAGCGCGTCATGATCGCGATTGCTGTTGCCGCTGAGCCGAAGCTGCTAATCGCCGACGAGCCGACGACCGCTCTCGACGTCACCGTGCAAGCCCAGATTATCGCCTTGCTGAAGGACCTGCAGAAGCGGCTGAACATGGCCATCGTGCTCATCACCCACGACATGGGTGTGGTGGCCGGCATCGCCTCGTGTGTTGCCGTCATGTATGCCGGCCGGGTCGCCGAATACGGGCCGGTCAGGGATGTCCTAGTCGAACCGCGCCATCCCTACACAGTGGGTCTAATCGACGCCATTCCGCGCGCCGACGATGCGCCCGGCTCGTTGTTTCGTGGATTGCCCGGCGCACCGCCGATCCTGGGCGCGCCTATCCCGGGATGCGCCTTCGCGCCTCGCTGCCCCGCGGCAATCGAAAGCTGTCACGTCAGACGCCCGGCGCTGGTGTCCACGGTTCAGCCGCTGGTTTCAGCAGCTTGCCCGATCATCAACAAGCAAAGTCACGGGGGCGAGTATGTCCAGCACTAAGTCAGTCTTGCGCGTCGAAAACCTGGTGACGCGGTTCAAGAGCGTCGAACGCGGCAAATGGGTCAAAGCGGTCGATGGAGTCAGCATCGAACTCCGCCCCGGTGAAATCGTTGGTCTTGTCGGCGAATCCGGTTGCGGAAAGTCGACACTGGGGCGCTCGATCGTCGGGCTCGAACGTCCGCAAAGCGGCCGTATCCTGCTCGACGATGTCGACCTGAGCGGTCTTGGCGGACGCAAGCTGCGCGAAACGCGACGGGCAGTCCAGTATGTGTTCCAGGACCCTTATGCCTCGCTTAACGATCGGCAAACGATCGGCGAGGCGATAACCGAAGCGCTTGTGATAATCGGCATTCACGACCGTGCCCGGCAGCGCCGGCGGGTACACGATTTGCTCGACCAAGTTGGATTGCCCGACACGGTGGCGGAACGCTATCCGCGCGAACTGTCCGGCGGCCAGCGCCAGCGCGTGGCGATCGCCCGCTCGCTTGCGGTGGAGCCGCGCGTGCTGATCTGCGACGAACCAGTCAGCGCGCTCGACCTGTCGATCCGCTCTCAGGTCATGAACCTGTTTCTGAGCCTGCAGAAGGATCTGGGTGTCGCCTGCCTTTTCATCGCGCATGACCTGGCGCTCGTCCGCCAGGCCGCGTCGCGGGTCTATGTGATGTATCTCGGAAAGATCGTCGAGCAGGGGACCTCGCTCGATGTCTATGAAAGGCCGACCCATCCCTATACGCGCGCATTGCTCGCCTCGATCCCGAGTGCCGATCCGCGCATCGAGGCCACGCGGGAGGTTCCGGCACTGCTGGGTGACATTCCGAGCCCGACCAATCCCCCGTCAGGCTGCCGGTTTCGAACGCGGTGCCCGAGTGCGATGGATGCGTGCGCTGCAGCCGTGCCGCCTACGGTCTGGGTTGATCCCGGCCATGGTTCGGCATGCATCATTGCCGATCAGATCAGGGCCACCGAGGTCGTGCCGCGGCCCGAGCCGCGACGCCTGCAGCAGCAATTGTCCGCTTAAGCGCCGGCAACGGCACAGACACAGACACAGAATCAGACTGAACGACGGAGGCATCTAGGATGTTTTTGAACAGTGACACTGCTCATGCGAGCTCGCTGAAGAATGCGCCCGACAACGAAGAGTTCTGGGGCGCGGTGCGCAAGACAATGGAGCCGATGTACACCCACACCCAGTTGGTCAACACGCGGCGAGGGTCGTCGCCACTTGAAGTGCGCGACCGCGTCAGGTCGCTCGTCGACCTGTCGCTTTCGTATGAGCTGGATGAATACGAGCCGTTTCGGGGCCTCAAGGAAAGCGGTTCTTCGCTGAACATCAGGCAGAGGCTGGCCGACTATTTTGGCGGCGGCGCCGATGAGATCGCCCTGACACGCAACGCCATGGAGGGTATTGCCACGGTCTTGAACGGGGTGACGCTGAAGCCAGGCGACGAAGTCATTGCGACAAAATACTGCTACGATTCAAACCTTGCGATCTTGCGGCAACGGGTCGAACGCGACGGCATCGTGCTCAAGCTCGTCGATCTTCCGTTCGGTCGCGGCAATGATAACGAGTTCGTCAAAGCCTTTTCGGACGCCATCACGGAGCGGACGCGACTGATTACATTTCCCCATGTCGTTGCCCGAACTGGTCAGGTGCTGCCGGTGAAGCCGTTGGCCGAACTGGCACGCGCCAAGGGCATCTTCAGCTTCGTCGATGGCGCCCATTCGGCTGGGCATATCTGCTTTCGTCTCGATGAGCTTGGCTGCGATGCCTTTGCGACCTGCCTTCACAAATGGATGTATGGCCCGCGCGGCACGGGCTTTCTGTACGTCAGGCGGGACAAGATAGCCGACGTCTGGCCGATGTGGGCAAGCTGGTCGAACAAACCGGCAGACTCCATCGAGAAATTCGAGGAGGTTGGGTCGGTGTTCAAGGCGCTTCCGGCATCAATTCCCGATGCATTGGCGTTCAACCTTCAGATCGGCCAGGAAGAGAAGGCGGCGCGGTTGCGTTATATGCGCAACCGCTGGATGATCCCGCTGAGTAAGCACGAGAGGGTCACAATGCTGACCGACATCGACGCCGAGCCAGGTACCGGCTTTGGCGCATTCGTGCTCGACGGCGTCGATCATGGACAGTTTTCCAAGGCGCTGCTCGACGAATTCAAGATCAACGTCCTGTCGTTTGCAATGGATGAAGACCCTTCGCTGAATGGCATCCATGTGTCGCCGGGCCTATCGAACAGCCTCGAAGAGATCGATCGCTTCGTCGACGCGGCCCATATCGTTCTAGGCCGGCTGGGCTCGAACCTCACGCGGGTATGACAAACAATTCGCGGTTGAGTGTGGTGAGCGCCTCCGCTCCGGTGGCGGTCACCAGGAAGGTGTCTTCGCTCATCATGCCGCCCCAGCCGGGGCGGTAGTAAGGAGCCTCGATATTGACCACCATGCCTTCCCGCAGCACGACGGGATTTGAGGCAGCGATTGTCGGATGCTCGTGGCTCTCGATCCCGAGGCCATGTCCGACATGGTGCCGCTTGTATTGTGGCAGCCCAGCCTGGCGGACGGCTGCCACGGCCTCATGAAAAAGTGCATTTGTGCTCACTCCGGGGGCAACCATGTTGGAAGCCTTGCGGTGGCCCGTCGAGGTTGCCGCAAAGGCGGAGAGCACATCCTTGCCCGGCTCACCGATAAAGGCGGTTCGCGCTGTGTCTGACCAGTAGCCGTTGAAGGTGGCGCCGACATCAATGCGGACGATGTCGTTGCCGGCGATCCGCCGCCGGGTGGGATAGGCATCAGCAAGCGCGCTGCGTTCCCCCGAGGTGACGACCACGAAACCCGGCAAGCCGCCTTGCGAGATCATCTCGCAAGATATTCTGGCGGCAATCTCGTGTTCCATCATGCCCGCCTTGGCATCGCGCAGTGCGTTGCCAAGAGCGACTTCGGTTCGCGCGGAAGCGTTGCGCAGCAGACTTATCTCGAGTGGGTTCTTGACCGCACGGGCGTCGCGGAAAAATGCCGCGGTCGCTCGAGTGTCGATCAATTGCAGCCCTTTCGCCGAAACAAACTTCGACAGGTCACCTGGCGCGTTGTCGATGCCGAGCTTGTGCCTGTCACCAGCTAGTTGAGCGATGGCAGCGGACAGCGCTTCATCAAACGTAACGAACTCGACGACATCAGTACCTTTGCGATTGCGTAGTTCCTCGTCGTCGAAGAAGAAGTTGCCATAGCAAAAATATCGCAAATCCTCACCGACAGCCTCTACGGCGGACCAGAGGTCGGCTTTGGGGCCGACGAGGATCCACTCGTCTGCAACGAAGACCGCCGCCATCTTGAGCAGCCAGCTGGTATCGAAGCCCATGCTTTTATAGCCACTGCAGTAAAAGACATGGTGTGGTTGGGTCGTCACCAATACGATGCTGCTGTCGCCAACCTGATTGAAGATGGCTTCGCGGTTTCTTCGAGCCAGCTCTTTGACGTCCACTGACGCGCCGTCCATTTGGTTTGCTTTGCTCACGGTTGAAGAGGGTTGAACTCGCCCACAAACTCGTTGCGGTCGGCAGGGTAGATCAATTTTACCCAGGTGACCGGCATGGCGTCAGCCCATGTCTGCCGAAGCGACACCAGCAGTGGCGCGTTTACCGCGACATCCAATTGCGCAGCCTGTCCTGCAGAAGCGGTCTCGGCGCGGATAGTGTGGCGGAGCCGCGTGCAGGGAAGCCTGGCGAGCAGCCAGATGTTTGGCGTCTCGGCCTCGAAATCCGCATGCACTGCGTCCGGGGCTGCCTGCAAGTTGATGAGTCGTTCTTCCAGCACTTCCGGCTTGCCGAAGCCGCTATGCACCGCATGAAGGCGCAGCAATGGCGTGCCTGCCTCCACCTCCGGCCAGAAGGGCGTTTCTGCGCCGGCCGTGACAAGGGACGTGCCGGCGACCCGGTAGGCATAGGTCCTGCCCTTGGCTTCGATGTCTTGCCGGATGTCGAGATAGCCGATCACCGCATGCGATTCAGTGGTCTGCGCAACGCGGGTTCCCTGCTTGCGCCTGCGTTCCAAAAGCCCAGCTTCGGTGAGCTTGGACAGCGCCTTGCTGACGGTTGCCCTGGTCGTCGAGAACTTTTCAAGCAGTGTGTGCTCGGAAGGAATGCGGTGGCCGGCGGGCCACCGGCCACTCATGATCTCGGCCCGCACGGCGCGTTCGATCTGCCTGTAGATCGGACCGTTGCCGTCCAACTCGATCGTATCGGCCAATTCGGGGTCTGTTTCTTGGTTCGTCAACGTCCTGGAGGCCCCTAGAATGCGCTTTCAAACCACGTGGGTTGTATTGTCTACACATAAGTTAGCATGCCGGCTTCTGCAATAACTTCCGAGCGTGTTGGACTTTGGCAGAGCTTCTGCCTTTTGCAGCGACGCCACGCTTGGCGGTGTGTGTCAAAATGTCGTCTGCATCTCCTCCAAGGCGTTGCGTCACGTCGCGGCTATCAAGGAAGTGACCGAGCGCCTCGTTGACCGATGCGCTTGTCGTCACCACGAGCGGCGAGGTGGGGGACAGCGCTAGCATTATGCTTGTAGCAAAACTACATCGATGTTGACTGTCTGTAGTTTAGATGCATATCGTATCAGACTCCCGTTGGTTGGGGGTTGGTGAGGGGGAAACATGACCAAAGTTCGTTCAATCTTTCTGTCGCTAGGCGTCGCGCTGGCGCTGTCGACGACGGCTTCCTATTCGCAGGATTTGACCGCCTATTGCCCAATGTCTGAAGACGATTGTGCATCGGTGCTCAAGGCATTTGAGGCCGACTCCGGGATCTCGGCGAACTTTGTCCGCATGGGCGCCGGTGAAGTGCTGGCGCGCGTCAGGGCTGAAGCTGCGAACCCGCAAGCTGGTCTGTGGCTCGCGGGGACTGCTGACCTCTTCATCCAAGCAGCAAGCGAAGGCTTGCTCGAGGCACACACTGCAGCCAATATCGACAAGGTCGATGCCAAGTTCCGCAGTGAAGACAATAGTTGGACGCCAATGGCGATCTCGCCGATCGCGTTCTTTTACAATCCCAAATATCTGACCGAACTCGGTGCTGAACCACCCACCAGCTGGGAAGACTTCGCCAATCCGGTCTTCAAGGGGGCCGTCGTTCTGACCCATCCGGCTTCCTCCGGCACGGCCTCGGTGGTTTTGGCCACGATGGTGCAGATCTATGGGGAGGACAAAGCCTTTGAAATCCTCAAGGCGACCGATCCAAACGTCTTGCAATACTCGCGGTCTGCGGGCTCGCTCACCCAAATGGTCGCGTCGGGCGAAGTTGCGATCTCACAGTCCTTTACCCACGGACTTGAGGCGGCCCTCAAGCAGGGTTTTCCGATCGAAGTGTCGTTCCCCAAGGAAGGCACCGGCTATGAATTGAATTCGGTCGCCGTGGTTGCCAAGGCCCCGCAAGCTCAGCGCGATGCGGCCAAGAAATTCCTCGACTGGGTTCTCACCGATGCCGGCCAGAAGGCGCTCGGCGCGACCCATCGTGAATCGGTGATCCCAGGCTTTGTGAACCCGGATCTTAAGATCAAGACCACGGACATCAAGCTGATCGACTACGATTCCAAGTGGGCCGGCGCAAACCGTGCTCGCCTATTGGAGCGCTACGAAGCCGACGTGCGCGACGCTTCGGCTGCGAAGTAGGCGGCTCTCCGCAGTGTGGGAGGCGTTCTCGGCGCCTTCCCACCTCTTTCCCAATTGCTGAGAGGCTGGCATGGCTGAGGCCGTCACGCGGCAACCGCTTTCCGCGGGTGTCAGAAAAATATTTGTCGATCCCTGGTTGTTCGGCATCTTCGTCCTTTTGACGATCACGGTGCTGATTTTCGGCATCCTCCCCATCCTGAGCGTTCTGAGCCTGGCGGTATCGGGCGGGGAGGGCGATGTGTTCGGCACGATCGTCGACCGTCTGACATCGCCTCTCGTCCTCAGGGCTTTGGGCAATACGCTGATGCTGGGGGCGACCTCGGCCGTCGTGGCCACTGTGGTCGGGTTTGTCCTCGCCTTCGCGATGACCCGCACGAATATGTGGGGCAAGCGCGGAGTGCATCTGATTGCGCTGCTGCCGGTGATTTCGCCGCCATTTGTCATTGCGCTGGCGATGATCCTACTGTTTGGCCGCTCAGGCCTTGTTACCCGAGAGCTGCTGGGTATTCGCAATAGCAACATCTATGGCTTTCATAGCCTCGTCTTTATCCAGGCACTGGCGTTCACGCCGATCGCCTACCTCAACATCCGCGGCATGCTTCAGGCGATGGACAGCGCGCTGGAAGATGCTGCCGCCATGTTGCGCGCATCGCAATGGACCATCTTTCGCCGGATCACATTGCCACTGGCGATGCCCGCGATCCTCAGCTCGATGCTGCTCGTGTTCGTGAAGTCGATCGAGGATTTCGGCAATCCGTTGGTCATTGGCGGCAACTTCAACACCTTGGCGGTTGAGGCCTATTCCCAGCTGATCGGCTACTTCAATCTTCAAGCGGGTGCACTTCTGGCCTGTGTGCTGCTGGTGCCGTCGCTGCTGGCCTTCATGGTCCATCGCTACTGGGTCAGCAAGCGCAGCTATGTGACCGTCACCGGCAAGCCCGCCACCCAGACCATCCGCATCGTCCATCCAGCCATCGTCTTGCCGCTGGCGCTGGTGTGCTACTCGCTCGTCGGCGTTATTGTCCTGCTCTACAGCACCATCGTTTGGGTGAGCTTCACCAAAATCCCCGGCATCGATAGGACGCTGACCTGGGAGCACTATGAAAAGATTTTTGCTACTGGGCTGCAGCCGCTGTGGAATTCACTGACGCTTGCCGCATTTGCCACGCCGATCGTCACCATAGTCGGCGTGTTGATCGCCTACCTGTTGGCGCGCCGCAATTTCCCCGGCAGCTTCATTCTTCGCTTCGGCACGCTGCTGGCCTTCGCCGCGCCGGGTACCATCATTGGTATCGGCTATGTCTCTATGTTCAATACCGCGCCGCTGCTGCTGACAGGTACTGCCTTTATCATCGTGGCGGCCATGGTGGTGAAAACGCTCCAGGTCGGCATTGAAGCAGGCACCAACCAGATCCGCCAGGTTGACCCGGCGATCGAGGAGGCCGCTTCAGTGCTCGGTGCCTCGAACGCGCGCGTCTTCACGCGGGTGACGCTGCCGCTGCTCAAGCCAGCGCTTTTTGCGGCGATGTCTTATGCATTCACTCGTTCGCTGACGACGCTGAGCGCGATCGTCTTCCTCGTTTCGGCCAATTGGACGCTCATCACCGTGACCATCTTGAACCAGGTGGAAACGCTCAGGATGGGTCTCGCCGCCGCCTACAGCGTCATTCTCATTGCAATCGTTCTGACCGTATTGGCGGTCATGCAGCTGCTCCTCGGGCGCAGCCACAATCAAAGGTAACCCGCCATGTCCCGCGTCACACTCAAAGGCATCAATAAGGTCTATCCGGGACGCAATGGGCGGCTGGATGCTCATGCGGTCAAGGATCTCGATCTCGTTGTCGAAGACGGTAGCCTCGTTACGCTGCTGGGACCATCCGGCTGCGGCAAAACCACAACCTTGCGCATGCTGGCCGGGTTTGAAATTCCCACCACCGGTCGGATCCTGATCGACGATCGCGACATCACCACCACGCCGGTCAACAAGCGCGGCATCGGCATGGTGTTCCAGTCCTATGCGCTGTTTCCGCATATGTCGGTACGCGAGAACGTGGCGTTTGGACTCAAGGTGCTTGCACTGTCGTCTGCCGAGGTGGAGCGCAAGGTCGCTGAAATTCTGACGGTAATGGATCTGTCTCAGCTTGCAGATAGGCAACCATCCCAACTTTCCGGTGGCCAGCAGCAGCGCGTGGCGCTCGCGCGCACTGTGGTGGTCGAACCGCGGGTATTGCTGTTTGACGAACCGCTCTCCAATCTCGATGCGCAGCTGCGCGAGCGCATGCGTGATGAACTGCGCATGCTCCAGCAGCGTTTGGGCATTACCAGCCTTTATGTGACCCACGATCAGAATGAAGCCATGGCCATTTCGGACCGGGTGGTGGTGATGCGCGACGGCGTCATCGAACAGGATGATGCGCCCAACAACATCTACGCCCGTCCGAGTACGGCATTCGTCGCCGATTTCATGGGCAAGGCCAATATCATCAAGGTGCGCGCGGATCTCGTTGCTGGCGATCACATCGTGGCCAGCATAGGCAGTGGTCGCGTGCAGCTCCCGACCAACGGCCTGAAACTGAACGTGGGCGATCTGGTCGACTATGTCATCCGCCCCGAGCAGATGCTGATCTCAGGGGATGGCCCAGTGTCAGCGGTGGTCGAGCGCGTCGTCTATCAGGGCGCTTACACCGAGTATCAGGTTGCCGTCGATGGTCAGGCTTGTACCATAGTCGATTACCGCCACCACATGCACGGCGTGCACCCCATTGGTTCGAAGCTGCAGATCGATCTTGCCTCGTCAGTACCGTGGCCGTTGGCCGCAAAGACGGTGGCATGACATGACGACATTGACGGACGCATTCATTGCCCAGGTCGCGGAAACCGCCGCCCGGGAGGCCGGAGCTGTCATTCGCACGTCGTTCCTTGAGGCGGCGCAGGGAGCGATCTTGGGTGTCGAGGAAAAGCACGGCTATTCCGATATCGTCACTATCGTCGACAAGCAGTCCGAGCGATTGATTTGGCGGATGATCCGCGAGAGCGTGCCGGACTCGCGCATCCTCGGCGAGGAAAGCGGCTGGCAGGGCGAGGGCAGGGTGGTCTGGTATGTGGACCCCATCGACGGCACCAGCAATTTTGCCTCTGGACTGCCCTTCTTTTGCGTGTCGATCGCGGCCTTTGCTGCTGACGGTCGGCCAATCGCCGGCGTGGTCTATGACCCCATGCAGGATGAGATGTTCACGACCCACTCGGGCCAGCTGCTGCTCAATGGCGATGCCGCAAAACCTGCTGTGCGGGCCAGGAGTGACAGGGACGCCGAACTGCTGACCAATCTGCCACGCGAGGGCAGTAGGCCGAGCCCGGCGGAACTTGAGCGCTTCGGCGATCTCGTGCTGAATTTCCGTGGCGTGCGCCGTCTCGGCTCGGCTGCCTTGCAGCTAGCCTATGTCTCCATTGGGCGCTCCGCCATCAACTATGATGAGGGCTGCCATCCATGGGATATCGCAGCTGGCCTGCAGCTTGTCGCCGCGTCGGGCGGGCAGGTGTTGTGCTGGTTGAAGGGGGATGACAAGCTCATGGTCGATCCACTGCGTGACCTGGAGGGTGTGGGCAGGTTGGTTGTCACGACGCCGGGCTACGACGTGCAGAATTCGGCAGTCCTGAGCAGGTGGGCTTCAGTTTCTTGAGCCAGAGCGTTAAGTGCAGCAGGCGATCTTAGGCGTCGAAAACAGGGGGACCGCCATGCTGGCCCACATCAGAGCATCTCTCAACGAGATGACGCCGGCCGAGCGGCGTGCCGCCGAGACAATTCTCGGCAATCCGCAGGCCACAATTGGTTGGTCACTGGCAGACGCCGCACGCTTTTCCGGCGTTAGCGAGCCTTCGATCATCCGCTTCTGCCGGCGTCTAGGGTTCGACGGCTATTCGGACTTCCGCCTCAAGTTCGCGCAGGCCGTGGCGTTGATCAGGCAGGACGACCAGCCCCTGCTGGGGGCCACCGATGATCCGGTCACGTCAAGCATCCTCGATAACTGCAATCGCGCCATCGCTTCGATCAACGACCTCGCGCGCGATATCGACAGCGCCGCGGTGTCGAAGGCGGTCGACATCCTGCTGAAGTCTCGGCGCGTGGAGCTTTACGGCCACGGCGGCTCAGGTTTTCTTGCGGGAGAGGCGCAGCACAGGCTGGCCCATCTCGGTATCGCCAGTGTCGCTTACTCCGATCCGGCACTGCAGATGTTTTCGGCGATGGCTCTGAGGCAAGAGGACACGGTCATGGCGTTGTCCTTCTCAGGCGTGACCACGCACATGATGCCGAACCTCGAGATCGCCCGCAATGCCGGGGCGAGGATCATTGCCCTGACCCCGACAGGATCGCCGATCGCCAAAATGGCTGACGTCAACATCGCCATCAACGCCTATCGACAGAAGAAGATTGCAGGCTTCATACCGAGCGAGCGCGTGTCGATGTATGTCATGCTCGACGCCCTGATCGGGCTGATCAGCGCCCAAAGAATGGCATGACCGGGCCTGATATCGACTTGGCTAATTTGGAAGTCTCGCGAATGTGCGATTAGACGGTGTCTAGCGTCAGGCCCGGGAAGAGGTACTTGGGACGCCGCCCTACGCGGAAATGGTTCTCGGTCCCGCCGTCATCGCCTTCCGTGAACTTGATGGCGCTGTGCGAAATGCTGGCAATCCGGGACGGGCTGGCTGCCTCGCGGCCTAGGCGCGTGCAAAGAGCCTCAAAGTCGCAGTTTTGTTCTGGAGCCAGCCCGCACATCACCATACCGGCCAGCGGCACAATCAGCGCCGTGATCAAAGGCCTGACACATGAACGCTGCTGATCACAGTCAGCCGGGTTCGAAAAATCTACTCGCGTCCACGGGGGCATCCACGCATGCACGCCCGATCAAAGTCGCCGTCGCATCGGAGATCAGAGGTGAGGTCTGACGCGGGCGAAATGCAACGCTGGATACCTTGGAAATCCTGCCGCGGACCCTCAAAGTGGATCCGAAGCCAGCGCCAGCGAAGCAAAAAACTGATACTTGCCAAGTTGCTATCAAAGACAGCGCTAAGACAAGAAATGGCTATTGACCGCATCGTGCGTTAGTACGTTATTCTGATGAAAATACGCTTTCAATAATACCTTCGTTATATTGAAAACATTTCGTCTCAAGTTAGGATTTCTTGCTGAATGTTGTCCAGATTTTGGGAGGCGTGCGATACTGATCCGAGACGAAAGATTAATCCTCGAACTTGGGCAGGCCGCCTCTCGTATTGTGGAGGTGAAGACGACAGCCGACGTCCTGAAAGCCCTCCAAGGCCAGCTTGCACGCTTCGGCTTCAGCGACGTGCTGATCACGGGGCTTCCGGTTCGCCAGGACCAACATTGGCAACGCGCGATCGTCTGCGATGGATGGCGTCAGGAGTGGTACCGTCGTTATCTCGCAGAGGGGCATTTTCAACATGACCCTTGCGTCGCTCGATGCAGGCATCGAGCCTTCCCCTTCCTCTGGAGTGACTTGCAGCCCGAGTTCATGTCGCCACGTGCAAAGCTGGTTATGGACGAGGCACGGGATTTCGCAATGAAAGACGGGCTTTGCGTCCCTATTCACATCCCGTATCACGGACCGGTGGCGGTGAGTGCTGCTGGGGAGCGAATAGAGTTGTCGCCATCCGAGCGGCCCCTTGTTGAAGTTCTATGCTTGAAAGCTTTTCAGACAATTTGTCGGCTTGAAGGACGACTTGAACCCGAACGCGGCCCGACCCTAG
>NZ_JBFTPR010000032.1:0-27292 GCF_056398585.1 Aminobacter sp. 01T433 | reverse complement strand
CTCTTGCACCAAATCCTGTTGCCGTTCGTCGTCGGCGCATTGCTCGCCTATCTGTTCGTTCCGGTGATCGACAGGTTGGAGCGGTTCGGGATCAATCGTTCCTTTGCAGCTCTTGCCGTCTTCCTGCCGCTGGTTGCGGGCTTTGTCGCGTTTCTCCTGGTGATGCTCCCGCCGTCATTGGCGAGGTCAGATTTTTTGTTGAGGAGTTTCCTCGCTACATCACACAACTGCAGTCACTTCTGATCGAAACAAACCTCCCTTTGCTGCACAGTGTCATGGGCAACGAGCTTCACATCGAGCAATCGGCCGCTGATGCCGCGAGAACGATGGGCAGCGACTGGCTCGATCGCTTCCTTCGCTCGTTGTGGTCGAGCGGACTGGCCTTGATTTCCCTTCTTTCGCTACTCGTGGTCACGCCAATCATTGCCATCTATCTCGCTATTGACTGGCAACGAATGATTGCGACGGTCGATAGCTGGTTCTCCCCGGCGTACCGCGGCGATGTTCGGGCGCTTGGGCGCGAAATCCACGAAACGGTCGCGGGCTATGTGCGCGGGCAGGTCGTCATTTGTCTTACGCTTGCCGTGCTTTATGCGACAGCCCTGAAAATGACCGGGCTCAACCATGCCATTTTGATCGGCATCAGCGCAGGCCTGATCAGTTTTGTTCCCTATCTCGGGGCCGCCACGGGTCTCTTGGTATCGACGTGTGTTGCGATGGCTCAGTTCTGGCCGAACTGGGCACCCGTCGCGGTTGTGGGGGGCATCTTTGTCGTCGGGGAACTGCTTGCCGACTATGTGCTGTCGCCGCGCGTCATTGGTACTCGCGTCAAGCTCCACCCGGTCTGGATGATGTTTGCGATGTTTGCCTTTGGATGGCTGTTCGGCTTCATCGGCGTATTGCTGGCGATACCGATCGCGGCATCGTTGGGCGTGATCTTGCGGTTCGCGTGGCGGCAGTCGCAGGCAAGTTCAGGTTACCACGTCTCAGACGGCGCTGGCCCGGAATGATTTTAGCCGATCTGCTGCAGCGGCATCGCCGAAGTGGACGCCTATCGACGAGCACACAAACGGACAGGCTCAAGGCATGGAATGAAGGCGTCACGCCGCCAACGGCAAGGGCGTCTCGCCGAATGTCGGGTCACCAGCACAAGCGACGATTTCGGTAGAAATTGACGATAAGCCGACAGTTGGCTTTTCGACCTCCTTGAAGACGTTTGGCCTGTTGTGCCTGTTTGCCAAAAGCAGCCATATCATCAGGCGGCAATCTGTACACATGCCGGGCCAGTACGAAGGCATCCTCGCCAAAGGTGAGTGCCGAAGGTGCACCGACCGCAGACAATCAGTCTGACCTGGCTATCATCCGTGTTGTCTTTTTTTGTCCGATCTTTGTCCGGTGGATGGCTGGAGTAACTCGACACAAGGTCTAGGATTGCAGCACACCATGGCTCACGGAGTGTCCAGAAATGACCGATACCGCGCTACTTGTCATCGATGCTCAGGAAAGTTTCCGTCAACGCGCCAACTGGGCGGAGGGAGATAGTCCCACCTATCTCAGGAACCAGCAGGCGCTTATCGATGGAGCAATTGAAAAGGGCTGGAAGATCGTGCGCGTGTTCCATGCCGAGCCCGAAGGTATTTTCTCTCCCGCCTCGGGTTTCGTTAGACCTCTCGCGGAGCTCAAACTCGACAAGCCCGACCTCGAGTTCTTCAAGTACAGGCATTCCGCCTTCGTCGGATCGCCGCTTGAAGTGTACCTGATCGAGAACGGCATCCGTCGCCTCGTCATCTCCGGCATTCGCACCGAACAGTGCTGTGAGACGACCACTCGCCATGGTTCGGATCTCGGTTGGCAGGTCGACTACGTGACCGAGGCGACCCATACCATGCCGCTTACCGATGCGGCCGGAAAAACCTGGACGGCCGAAGAGATCAAGGCCCGCACAGCAGCCGTGCTCGATGGACGCTTCGCCCGCGTCTGCACGATTGCTGAGGCTCTGGACGGCCAGACGATGGCTGCCGCGGCATGACGACGCCGCGTCGGGTTCCGACCTACGTGGTACTTCCGGCGCGGACCCTGCTCCTCGATGTCGCGGGGCCTATGGAGGCCCTGCGCTATGCCAATCTGCTGCAGCAGGACGTGCAGTTCGACGTCGACTACATCGGCGCATTGCCCGAGGTCACGACCTCGATCGGGCTGCGCGTTACCGGCATCTCGCCACTGCCCGATACCGTCGAGGCAGGTGCCATGATCGTGATTGCAGGTGACACCGACGAGCCGATGGACGCGGGCCAGCCGTTTGATGAACCCGATGAAGGGTCCGACGAACTGGTCCAGTGGTTGCAGCGCAGCTTAAGGCCCGGCATTTTGCTCGTGTCGATTTGCTCGGGTGCCCTCCTGGCCGGGAGAGCGGGGCTTCTCGATGGGGTCAAATGCACCACGCATTTCACCGACTGCGACCGTCTCGCCCGGATCGCGCCTTTGGCCAAGGTGCTGGAGAACCGACTCTATGTCGAGGATGGCGAACGCTATACCAGCGCCGGCATCACCGCCGGTATCGATTTGATGCTGCATATCATCGGTCGGCTCACCAACCCGGCCGTCTCCGCCGCCGTGGCAAAGTCGCTCGTCGTCTATTTCCGCCGCCTCGGAACTGACCCACAGCTTTCGCCATGGCTGGAAGGGAGAAACCACGTTCACGCGGCCATTCATCGGGTACAAGATGCGATAACCGCCGATCCGGCGCGAGACTGGTCGCTCGCAGCATTGGCTGACATCGCCATATCCAGCCCCAGGCACCTTAGCCGACTGTTCAACGATCAAGCCGGCATGAGCATCCCCGACTATCTCAACCGGCTACGCGTCGCACTGGCCCAGCAGCTTCTGAACGAGACGAGGCTCGACATGGAGCGGGTGGCAGAGCGCGTTGGCTACAGTTCAAGCCGGCAGTTGCGTCGCGCCTGGGGACGGTTCAATGCGACCCCGCCGAGTGCCCTTCGGCGGCAGGACAGCTACCCCCCTCAACTGCGAAAAAGCTGAGCCTCCGCAGCATGCAAATCAGCAGTCTTACGAATGGCACGGTTTTGGGCGCGCATGTCAGACCTCGCCATCTTCAACTATGCGGGAAGATAATCAGGTCCTTTGCACCCACGGCGGCACGCGTGGCTCCAACTCTTGTCATCCGGCTGGTCAGATCAGTCGCTCCGGCTTGAAAAGCCGATCTCACAGAAGCTGATGATGTCGTCTATCAGGGCGTTGTTGCTGACGTGATCCTGGATATCCTCAAGCCCGGGCATGCGACGGGCATTCGGATCCAGGTCCGCAACGATGTGCAAGATGGCGCCGCGAATGTATTCATAGCGCAGCGCGATCTGCGCCTCACCGAGTTCGGGCGCCACCCGCTGCAGCATTCGTCGGGATAGGCGATGGAGTTCGTCGAACTGCTCGGCGAAGATTTCATTGGTCAGGGTTCGAGGCAAAGCCTTGGTTTGCAGCATCAGTCGGATCGCCGCGCGCCCCCCGCGCTCGTCGAGGCTGAGCTCGACAAGCGGTGCCACGATCGCGCGGAGCACGGTGCGCAGGGTTGGCTGCGGATGGTCCTCACATGCCTTCATCGCCCCCAGGCGCGCCGCGTTTAGCGGGCCGAGGCATTGCTCGAGCGTCAGGCGCAGCAATTCGTCTTTGGAGCGGAAGTGATAGTTGACCGCCGCTATGTTCGCCCCCGCCACCCGGGTGACTTCCCGTAGCGTGGCCGCATCGAACCCACGATCGGCGAACACGAAGGTAGCCGCATGCAGCAATGCACGACGCGTGTCGCGATCGTCGTGCCGGCCGGTTCTTTCTTCAGTTGCGTCCATACAACACTCATAACCGAAAGCCGGTTCGCGTGCTGCTCTCACCGACGTCAAATCAGAGGATATGTACCAGCGGAACCTCGGCCACCGCGAAGCCCGGTGCCGAGTTTCAGTCTGAGAGTGCGAAAGCTGTGGCCACCAATCAGCGCGCCAGTCGGTAGCCGTAGGCCCTGTCGAGCTCGAGTTCGCGGGCGATACGGATGCCGTCTTCAAGCAACTTGGGGTCAGCGGCCCGGAGCGGCTTGCGCAGCGGTCCGGCCGGAAGGCCGACCGCTGCCATCAGTGACTTCATCGAAACGGGATTGACGGCCGCATAGGCGAAGTGCAGCATCGGCAAGTTGCGCAGCCAGGCCGATCGGCAGGCGAATGCGTCTTCGCCTGATACCCATGGCTTGGAGATGACCGCCATCTCGCGCGGGATGATGTTGCCAGTCATGTTCGCGGTGCCATGGCCGCCCAGCGCCATGGTCGGGATCACCAAGCCGAGGTTCGGCGAGCAGCAGCACATGACCGAGATATCGAGATCGGCGCGGCAGACCTGGGCCACCTGACCAACACGCGTGGTTGATTCCTTGAGCACGACCATGTTCGGATGGGCAGAAATGCGCTGGATGTCGGTCCAGTGAAGGTCCGTCTTCACGCGCGGGGGATTATTGTAGAAGCCGATCGGGAAGTCGACCGCATCGCAGACTTCCAGAACATACTCGACGATGGATTCATTGTCGGCGCAAATGTAGGAAGGCGCTGCAATGATGGCGCCGTCGCCACCTTCGTTCTTGGCATAGCGCACCAAATCGATCGTGCCCTGGGTGTTGGAGCCCGTGCAGCCGAAGTAGAGGAGCATGTCGCCCCGCGGCATTCTTGCCGTTTCGGTAATGATCGTGCGCCGCTCTTCCGGGGTCAGCATCGAGACCTCCCCGGTCGAACCCATGATCAGGATCGCCTTTGTGTGGTTTTGCCGGTGAAAATCGAGCAGGCTGCCAAACCCAGCCAGATCTACAGAGCCGTCGGAGTTCATCGGCGTGATCAGCGCCACGAACGACCCATTTGGTTTGGTATGCACGACAGCCTCCAGCGTTCGAGACACCCAGCCAAACTAAGGTGAATGCCCATTTGAAATGCTTGTTTCAAACGTATGTTTGAATCTAGAAGGTGTGTTGTCAATGGTACGTGCCCCGCGCTCCCGCATCACCCGCCGTTTTGTTGCACGAGTAGCTGGCGAGAGGGACTTGCCGCTTGTATCGCACTGCCTGAAACGCTGCGGACGCGGCCCACTGCGAACCATGCGGGCCCGGTGGCAGTGGGTGGCGCCAATCCCTCCGCAAAGTCCGCCAAATCCGGCTTCGCCAATGTGTGCCAGGCCACGAACTTACCTACCCACGTCATGCGCCACTGACGGTCATCGCCAGCCTGTCCAAGGCTGAAAACATGATTTACGCAATGGCGTCCGCCACCCAACAAAATCGCTATTCACACGTCGTTCCCTATCGAATTAGATGGACGGCGATGGCTGAGTGTTTTGAAAAGGGGCGGCACGAAGAGATTTCGGACTGCCAAAAAGACGCTTGTGAAGCGTTGCAGCGCGCCTGGTGAGCCAAACCGTTGCATCAACCGCTCCTGTTTTCGCAGTGGCAGATGCGAATTTTCGGCACGATTGTTCAGCCCTTAGTGCGATCGATGCTCGACCGTGGGCATGATCTGACGCCATGCCGCATCCTAGGGATGAAGCTTGTCAGTGACGATACGCTTCGGCATACGGGCCCTGCTTCTACATCAACGGATCAACAGGCGTTTGGCCGCCGTGGTGTTTCGGCGGGTCTAGACGATCTCAACGAGTACGTATCCGTCCTGGTCGACAGGGCGCCAGAGCCAGCGTCTCCTTCCGCCGAATCGGAGGTAGAGCCAGACCGCATACCAAGCTTGAAACGGCCACCAATCACCTTTTCGAAACCACGCACCGCCCCCGCCGACGCAAAGTAGAAACCCAGCTGGGCGGCATCTGGCGGGCGGCCCGCTGCTCGATCGGCAATTGGCCCTTCGCTGTGGTAGCTCTTGAAGAGGTTCACGGCCTGATGGCCAGCTGGACCATCGAAGGCGATATCGGTTTCGGCGTCGTTCATCATCTGGGCGTCGGACCCAAGCTCGTAATACGTACCTGAGACGCTTTTGGCGCCAAGGACGGACATTCACCGGGTTTCAACGCTGACGATCCGAAGTTTTTGTTGATCGGTTGGATGTTGAGGTGAACCTGGACGAAGCAGTCGTTCCACCACCCCGCGCCTGAGATTTCATTGGACAGCCCATAGTGACTGGAGGAGTGTGAACGCATGAACCATGTGGGGGGGGCATCATGCTGCTAGTTCGGTCACTGGCGCTGCGTTTTGTGCCTGTGCTTTGCCCGCTCTGGCTCGCCACGCTTTCACCGGAGATCGCAACAGCGCAACAAGCCGATGTGGTGCTAGCTGTCGGCACAATCACTACCGACAACTATCCCGGTCAGGAGTTTACCGGCAATGGTCTGAGCGAAGCTATTGTGCACGCTGCCGTCACCATGCTGGGCGACGGCGGGGAGTTTGCCTGGTGCGCCGGACGGGTCGTCGAATGGCGGCGGATCGAGGAGGTGAACAAGGAACAGCGGTTTCAGCAGACGGAGTATGTTGACCAGGCCACTGCGATGAGGAAACTGGGCACTATCACAGCAGATTATTTGATTGGCGGCAGCATCACGTTCGGCGCCGGGAAAGCCGATTGGACTATTGAGATCAGAACCAATCCCGGCGGCGCGCTTGTTGACAGCTTCACCGGCTTTGCCAAGGACGATGCCGTGCTGGACGAGGCTGCCCGAATTGCCGAACACGTGCTAGACAAGATTTGCCCCGGCCCCTGGACAGTCACCGGCGGCGGCGCGCGGATCGTGGTGACCGGGACCGTGATGAAGCTGGATGAGCCGTTCGAGGTGGTTGGCAAGTTTCCCGGTGGCACTGCGAATTTCGTATACTCGCCGACCTCGCGGGCGGGCGGGACGGTGGACTATGTGCTTGCCGGAAGCGGTGTTTCGGGCGCTGGCAGCGGCACCTATACTATCAGTCCGTCCGGCAACAGTTTCACCATGACGATCCAGCAAACCACGACGGGCTGCATCGCAGGGAATTCCTGCAAGACCAACAGCGAAGTGCTGACACTCACCCCGATTACGCACTGACGTTCTGCTTCATGCCCACGGCTAACCGGGCGGAACGACCGTCTCGGGTCAGGACTCAATTGGCCTCTGTGCGGGAAGGTCCGCAACGGTGTCGGAAGACGTCTTCCCCCATCAGGTACCGAGCGTTAGATTTCTGCCAGTCAGAAGGTAGGTGGCCGAATCGGCTCGAATGCACGATGAAGCGCGCCGACCCTCTGCGTCCAGGTGGCGTGTAGCGAGTTATGGCCGTCACCGTTACATGGCAGCTTCCGCGTGACCTACTTTTTGCGCGTAGTTGCGGCAACTCGGGCCGACATCTATCCCCGGCCGATTTTTGCCTCCACAACCTCCACGGACCTCGCAGCGGCTTCCTCTCCGTAGATTCGGGACAGGCCCTTGATGCGCGTCGCGATTACGTCGACGAGGCGATCAACGATCTCATGGCTGATTTCCTCCCGGCGAAGCTCGTGGGCGCACTCCGATGCCATATCGGGCATCACCGCGAGCTGATGGCGGATCGTCCGCATCGTGTACTCGCCTCCACCCTTGGCCGAGGACGCACAGCGCTCCCAGTGGCGCGGCATGATCTCGTCGATCAGGTAGACCCGGTCGATCTTCATCGCCAGCTTGAGGTCGCGCATCTCAGCCTGGATCTCTCCCTCGCCGAGGTGCGGCAGAATGGAGGAGATGTCGTAGAGTGGCGCTAGGCGGGCCTCGCCCTGAGCACCGAGCAGCATCGAGTAGTTCTTTGCATGTGCGTCCGTGCCAGCGATGATCCAGTTGAAGACGTTCGCGGCCATGAAGGTCTGACGATCGCGGACGGGGTCTAGGGAGGCCGACAGCACCTTGTTGGAGATAGTCGTGATACCCGGCCCACCCTGGTTCTCATACTTGAGCGTCGGCATCACCGACAGAGCCTGGCACATGTCCTCCTGATGGATGCGGATGGTCTTGCCATCGATGTTGCGGCGGTCATAGCGCTCGAGAACGATCGCCTTTTCGCCTGCGAAGTCGAGAACCTGGCTATGTGCAGCGTCCATGCCGAGCTTGCGCGCAAGCTCCAGGCAGAAATGCTCGTTCTCGGTATGCCCGTGCAAATGTGGCATAGGCGGCTTGAAAATGTGGGTCGTGGGCGTGTCGCCTCGAGGGATCCCCCAGCGATTGCTGCGCTTGTCGAAATGGAACGCCGTCTTCGCCTGCGCACCAGCGAGACTGAACTGACCGGGATCGCCGATTCGCCGGGTAGCTGCACTATCCCTGCGCAGGTCGCGCAGGCGGTCGCCGATCTGCGCCTCGGTGAGCAACTCCACGTCCTCGCCGCGGGAAACCTGGTCGCCGTGCGGAAGGAACTGAACGGCGCCGGCGCAGTCGCGGCCGACATTCTTGAGCAGAGCAAACGGGTTTCGGGCAGAGACCTGGAACCTCTGCGCCCATCTGGCAAGGGTCTGCTCATTATCCGGCAACAGGCCCCAGAGGAATGCCTCGACGACCTTGCCCTTGTAGGTCCTCGTAATCGTGGGCATGGATAGGGAGAGCGGGATCGCGACCCGGCCCTCCATCCATGCCTCGTGATAGGAGAACGAAAGCTTGCCGCCCTGCAGGTGGTGGAGTCCCCCAACCGGTCTGCCGGCGATGTAGACGTCGAGAGTGTCGATCGGGTTCACCATGATCATCGTCACCTAGAGCTTATAGGGAATCTCGTCGTCGCCATCGTCGACATGCCGTTCATCGGCACTGTGTTGATGAACGGCAGCCGACGACGGCGCCGACAGGATCTGAAAGTCCAGCTCCACACCAAGCGTGGTCAGCGCTAGCAGCACGTTGCCGATCTCGGCGCTGGGTTTGCCGTTCTCGATCCACGATACCCACGTCTGCGTAGTGTTGATCATCTTGGCCAAGGCAGCCTGTGACAGGCCGCGCCGGGTGCGGGCCTCCTTGATCAGGATACCAATGTCGCGAGCCGTTCTGATCTTCATGGCGTATACGCTTCTGTATGAGTGAACCGGATATACGCTCCCATATTGCGAAGGTCAATATACGTTCATATATCAATCAATCGCCATATAGGATCCTATATCGCTAATCGTCATGTATGATCCTATATAAACTCATTGCGGCTACGCAAACATCATCGGCATGTGCGATCACCCACTCGACGAGATCGTTGAGAATGACCGCGCGTTGGTCGAGACCTGGAACGACGTTGTTGGGGCCGGGAGCTGACGGAGTGTTTTTGGGGTGGTGACGCCGATAGCGGACGTTAGAGTTGTAGCGCCTAAGGTCGCCGCAGACGATTGTCCAATCGCGGCGTTCAGCTAAACCATGACACTTCTTGTATCTCAGCACGCTCTGACACGGACAGGGATCATTGCGGCCTGGTTCGCGCCCGATCCGAGACATTTTTGGTAGTTGAGCGGCCGGAGGCTGGGCATGCGGGAGCGGCGTCGAGTGGGACTTTCATATCTCCTGTGGGTCTATTTGGGTGGGGAAACGTCCAGCTTGATGCCGGTTCCCGCGACGCAATACCCAGGAGGTTGGATTTCCGCGCCATCTCCGCAAACTTAGCGGTGAGAAGTGAATCGGTGTCGGCCGGGGTGTAGAAGTCGTGAGCCGACTTGTGAAATGATGTTAATGAAAAGCCGAGCCACGCGACGGAACGCGCGGGCTATTTTCAGGCCGAAGGCTACAAAGCCCGCGCGGAAGCGCCATCATCTTCGCGCTTTTGTATTCGAAGTTGCCGGACAGTCCCGGTCTTGGCTCGCAACCAAGTCTTGGCTTGTTGCCGCCCGCTTCGATAGAAGATGCTGGTTTCGGCCATCTGGTCGCATGTCTCCTTGGTGATCGCGCTATGAACCCCAGCATTCTCGTTGTCGATGACGACCCGGACATCCGCAACGTGATCGGCATCGCACTGGAAAGGGCAGGAATGCATGTCCAGCAGGCGGCCAATGGGCGCCTGGCTCTGGAGCAGTTGCGACACCACCATGCCGACCTGGTGGTGCTGGACATTGGAATGCCTGTCATGGACGGGGTCGAATGCTGCAAGGCCATCCGCGCCGGCTCACATGTTCCGATTGTCTTCCTGACCGCGCATGACGACGAGGTCGACCGGATCGTGGGGTTCGAGCTTGGGGCGGACGATTATGTCAGCAAGCCGTTCTCGCCGCGCGAACTGCTGCTGCGGATCAAAGCCATACTGGCACGAGGCAAGCAGGCGGGCGACATCACGAGGCACGGCGACCTCAGTCTCGACAGCGAACGCCACGTCTGCTCGCTTGCCGGCAAGGATCTGCCGCTGACGGCAACGGAATTTTCGGTGCTGGAAATCCTGTCGGCCCGGCCGGGGATCGTCGTCGGCCGAGGGGCGATGATCGACAAGGCCTATGGCGGGAACAACACCTTGTCAGGACGCACGGTGGACAGCCACGTCCGCAACATCCGCGCCAAGGCCGCGGCAATTGGTTACTCTAATGTGATCGAAACGGTGAGAGGGGTGGGCTTGCGGCTTGGCAATTGTGTCGCTGGGCCCGACATCGCGTGAGCCAGATCACCCGGAAATGGCGGCCGTCCATGCCGCTGGTGGTGTCGATCGTCTGTGCAAGCCTGCTTGCGGTGCCGGTCCTGACGACACTGGCGTTGAAGATCGGAACAAACCGGCTCGTCAACGAGACGGAGGCTTCGCTGATCAAGCAAGCGGCGATCTATGCCGGCGCCTATGCCGTCACTTTCGAAGCCGGACCGCCCGAAACAGGAGGGCCGATACCTGGATACTATCTGCCGCCACCCAAGCGCATTTTCTGGAGTGCTACGTCACGAACCTTTCGACCACTCCTGAACCTTCGTCAGGATGTCGTCGACCCTGTCCGCCCCGATCCTGTGCCCACCACCGAGCAACTCGATCCGCGATATCTCAGGATTGCGCCGGGGCTGGGTGCCCTGGCTGACAATGCCAGCCGGACAACGCTTTCGACGGTCGTTTTCCTGGATCATCAAGGGATTGACCTGCTCGCTGGCGAGCCGGCGAGTTTTGCCGCGGTGCCGGAGGTCCAGCAGGCTCTGCAAGGCGATGTCGGGGCCGCACTGCGCTGGCGGAGTGACGCAGGTACGCGGTTTCGGCTGGCTGCGCTTGGTGGCGGGACAGGGTTCAGGGTGATGGTTGCCTATCCTGTCATCAGCCACAACAGGGTTATCGGCGCGGTCTACTTGTCGAGGACCGCTCCCGGGCTGACGGAGTATTTTGCCGGGGAACGCATCGCCGTCATCGTCCTTGTCGCCGTGACGCTGTTGAGCGCCGCTGTCGTGGGAACGCTGCTGGTGCGGACGGTGCTCCGTCCGATCCGCGCCTTGCGCGACCAGTCGAGAATCGTTACCGATGGTGGCCATTCCGAGCTTGCTCCGCTTGGCCATTACGGCATGCGGGAGATCGCCGAACTTGGCGAGGCCGTCATCACCATGGCCAGCACGCTGTCGCGGCGCAGCAAGGAAATCAGCATCTACACCAACCACGTTACCCACGAGCTCAAATCGCCTGTTACCTCGATCATGGGAGCTGCCGAGCTTCTCGAGGACGGCCACCTGTCCGATGATGCGCAGCAAAGGCTGATAGGCACCATCAAGACCCAGGGGGGGCGGATGGACTTGCTGCTCCACCAGCTCCGCGACATGACAAAGTCGCGCGAGGGTACGCGTGGCGAACCTGGCCCGGCGAGGAACATGCTGCCCGAGATTGCCGGCCTCGGTATCAGCCTGGCTCCCCCCGATGCGATCCTGCCTTTGTCGGTCGCGCATGGACAAACAATACTGGCGCACATGGCCCAGAATGCACGCCACCACCGGGCGACCAGGCTCGACCTCAATTGGGATGGACGCACTCTCCGGCTTTCGGACAATGGCGAGGGATTTGCCGACATCGATCTTGGCCGGTTGACCGAACCTTTCTTCACCACGCGCCGGGAAGATGGCGGGACGGGCCTCGGCCTGGCCATCGTGGTGGCCATACTGGACCTTTATGGCGCGCGGCTGACGCCGGTTGCCGCTCCGGGCGGTGCCATTTTCGAGATCGAATTCGGCTAGCTCCGGTCGGAGGCTCGCCCTGCACAGAATCTGCACGCGAGTTGCACCACTTCGAGGTCGAAAGCGCGCCGTCCGAAAACTAGACAATTGAGGGCAAACGGGCCTGCTGGCCCCGATCCACTCAAGGGTAGACCTATGAAGTTGAAACGTCTTCTTGGCGCTGTCGTAACGCTTGGTGCTGCGATTGCCGCCACATCCGCCATGGCATGGGACAATCCCGCCAATCGATACGAGAACGCCTACAAGCAATACACGGGCGCCACATGTCCACTGGCGGCGGACAAGATTGAACATTTCGTCTATTTCAGCCGGGATCGCGATGCGATCCGCGACCATGTCTTTTTGACCAGCGACCGCTTCGTCGGTGCGCAGATCATGTATTCGTGGCGCCAGCTTGAGCCGACTGAAGGACACTACGATTTCTCGCTGATCCAGTCCGACGTCGACTATCTCGCCAAGCACGGCAAGCGGCTCTTCATCCAGTTGCAGGAAGCGTCGTTCTCGCCCGAATACAAGCCGGTGCCCGACTATCTTTTGAATGGGGACTATGACGGCGGCGTCACCGCGCAACATACCGACGAACGGAGCAATCGAAGGATGGGTTGCCAAGCGCTGGAACGCCAAGGTTCAGGCGCGCTTTGCGGCACTGCTTGCGGCACTCGGCAAACAGTTCGACGGCGTGATCGAAGGCATCAACCTCCAGGAAACGGCAATCGGCGTTTCGCCGGAAACGGATTCGACCTTTACCCCGGACAAATATGTGGCAGCGCTCAAGACCAACATGCAGGCCATGAAAGCTGCCTTCCCGACCTCGACCACCATGCTCTACGCGAACTTCATGCCCGGCGAATGGCTGCCCTGGGAGGACAAGGGATATCTGCGCGGGATTTATGGGTTTGGCGACAAGATCGGCGTCGGCATGGGGGCTCCCGATCTCATGTACCAGAAAAAGGGCCAGCTCAACCATGCCCTGGCGATGATGCATGAAGGCAAGTTCACCGTGCCGCTCGGTATTGCGGTGCAGGACGGCAACTATATCGGCGAGACAGGCTCGACGAGTGTCGTGGCGAAGCGGGTGAACCTGGTGCCAAGCCTTCACGCCTTTGCGCAGGATTTCCTCAAGGTTAGCTACATGTTCTGGGTCAATCAGGAGCCATATTTCGAGGAGGACGTCCTGCCTTGCTTCTCGGCAAAGAAAGGCTGACGTGGCAGATCCCAGGCCGTGATGGCAGAGGCCGGCGTCGCAATGACAGGTGCGGTGCCGGCGCATTTCGTCGCCTGGGCTCGATGCCTGACAAGATGCCGCGCTTCTCTTGTGACGGCGCACTATTTGGGCTGCTCGAACTTCTCCAATTTTCACAGTCCTGCCAGAGATTGCGATCACCAAGCTGCGTTAGGACGCCCCTTCGACAAGATCTGCTACGTCGGCTGCGGCGTCACCTCGGGCATTGGCGCGGTGCTCTACACCGCTACGTTAGGCCCGGCTCCAATGTCGCGGTCTTCGGCATCAGCGGCTTCGGCCTGTAGTATCGCTGCCGCAGAGATCGCTTCGCCGGTTCAACATCAGTGATGCCAATCGCAGACGCAAGATCGCGTCAGAAACGTTCAAAGCAGTAGAGGGCGGCAGTGGGCCGACAGCAGACAGTCTGGTTTCGAACCTCTGATGTGGGATAGCTGCCGGCAAAAAAGCGCGTCGATCCCAGAGACGGCTTCCGCCTCACAGACAGCAATAGCTGCCATTCCTCTCCCCCACCCCATTCTCGCCGAACCATGCATGGTTAAACGATCAGACAGAAACCCATCTCATTCGGCACCTGTACGGTAGTCGCAATTACGTACCGCAGAATGTCTGCAGGACGCGCTCTTCGTCTGCTGGTGGTCGCGCGTATTCCTCCATCTCGGGCTGCTCGTCGAAAGGGCGCGCCAGGACGGCGAGCAAGCTCTGGAAAGGGCCAAAATCGCCTTCATCGGTGGCGGCGGCGATGGCGGCTTCGACACGGTGATTGCGTGCTATGTACTTCGGGTTCACCGCGCGCATCCGAGCAGTGCGGTCGGCTGCATTCTCCGGCTCGAGAGCCAGCCGTTCGCGCCAGCGCGAAGCCCAGCTATCGAAAGCAGTTGGGTCGATGAAGTGGTTGCGTACTCGGCCGGAGCCGTCGACCTCATGAGCGAGATCGCGAAATGTAAGGGTGAAATCCGCCCCGTTGCGCGCCATCAGGTCAAGCAGTTCGGCAGCAAGATCAAGGTCGCCCGGCTGTTCGGTAAGCAGCCCGATCTTGTGGCGAATGCCTTCATGAAACGCAGCCTCGTAGCGTGCCTGGAACGATCCGATCGCCGCTTTCGCCTGCTCAAAGCCGTCATCGTCTCCACCTGCTTCGCTTCCCAGAATGGGCAGCAGCGCTTCGGCCAGTCGCGCCAGGTTCCAGACGGTGATGCGGGGCTGGTTTGCAAACGCGTAGCGGCCTTGATGGTCGATGGAACTGAACACAGTCGCCGGATGATAGGCGTCCATGAACGCACATGGACCATAATCGATCGTCTCGCCAGAAATTGCGACGTTGTCGGTATTGAGGACGCCATGGACAAAGCCGACCAGCATCCATTGTGCCACCAGCTTCGCCTGCGCTGCTACAACGGCGTTGAGGAAGCCAAGGTAGCGACGGGGGACTTCGGCGAGATGCGGATAGTGCCGCGCAATTGCGTAGTCCGCCAACGCCCTCAGGCCGTCGATGTCTTCCCGCACGGCAAGGTACTGGAACGTGCCGACGCGGATGTGGCTGGCGGCAACGCGCGCTATCAGCGCTCCGGGAAGCCTGGTTTCGCGGTAGACGTGCTCGCCAGTGGCAACCAGCGATAGGGTACGCGTGGTTGGGATCCCGAGTGCGTGCATCGCCTCGCTGACGATGTACTCGCGCATCATCGGTCCGAGCGCTGCGCGCCCATCGCCATTGCGGGAAAACCGGGTCGGACCGGAGCCCTTCAATTGAACGTCGCGCAATTGGCCGCTGCCATCGAGCAACTCTCCGACGAGGACAGCACGACCGTCGCCAAGCTGCGGCACGAAGTTGCCGAACTGGTGACCCGCATAGGCCTGGGCGATGGGGCGCACGTCAGCGGGGAAGCGGCTTCCGGCCAGCATTTCGATACCGTCAGGACTACGCAACCAGCCGATGTCGAGGCCTAGTTCCGCCGCCAGTGTTTCATTCAGTTCAAGCAGACGCGGTGTCGAAACCGAGGATGGATCCGGACGGGCGTAAAGCCGTTCGGGGAGGTCGGCCGCATATGTGTGTCGGAACCGGGGACTGCGCATGACATCTCGGGGCTTGTTCAGGTTACCAGTAAATAGGGATGCCGCGGGTCGCGAGCCAACAATTTGAGAGGGGCTGTTGGGTCGCAACCCAATCGAAGTTTCTGATATTGGACGTCCAGCCAGGAAGCTGCTGTCAGTTATCACCGTAGCGTCATTCCATATCTAGAAGGAAGCGAGCGGCCGAGGGTCTGATGCGTACTCTTGACGTAGTCCTCGTTCTGGGTCCCCAAGCGCAGACCAACGACTCCGAAGTCAGCATTTCTCGCCAGTGCCAGCTAGGACTGATAGTTGTGGGCTCTATGAACACTCTCGGCGTGATCTCAGATACTCACGGCCTTCTGCGTGAGGACGCTGTTGCGCTTCTCCAAGGCGTCGACCACATCGTCCATGCGGGCGACATTGGAAACCCCACCATCATTGAGAGATTGGAACGTGTTGCGCCAGTGTCGGCAATTCGCGGCAATGTCGATGTCGAGCCGTGGGCGTCTATGTTGCCAGATATCCTTCAAGTGACGCTTTTCGGACAGAAGATATTCGTGATCCACGACCGAAAGGATATGACGTTTGCTCCAGCCATGATGGGCATCAATCTCGTGATTTCTGGTCATTCTCATCGTGCCAGTATCGAGAGCCGCGATGACGCTATTTATCTCAACCCGGGCAGTGCAGGCCCGCGCAGGTTCAGGCTGCCCATCACCTTGGCAATGGTCCAGATCATCCACGGGCGATTGGTGCCCAAGATTTACGAGATTGCCTCAGATCTTCACTAAAGCCGTCAGCATGTCAGACAAGGGGCAGGCAGCGGTCGGTCCGCTATCGGAGCGAGCTCGGCGGATAGCTGCCATTCGGCAACCGACCTCTTCCAAGACATTCATTAGCTGATCGCTTATCCGCAAACCGGGCATAGATTGTGGTAGGAGCAGGTCGCCGGTATCGGAACTTTTGCGGCAGCCGCCTGAATCCTGCAAGACGCCCACGAAGCCCTGAGGTAGGGCATACCTCTATCCCTTCACGTATCCTAGACCCTCAACGATCTTTCCGTCCCGGATGCGCATGATGTTTACCCCTCGAACCCGGTCCGGGTCACTCTCGCTCCAACGAAGCTGCCAGCGAACAATCCCGCGATCCTCGCTGGTCCAGATTTCTTCGGTTTCGAAGTCAAGGTTCGCGGAGGATGCGATCCCTTTCCAGAAAGCGAGGCAGGCATCGCGTCCCTCGTAGCGCGCGCCATCCGGAGCGGGAGCCGTATTTTCGAGAAAACAGCTCTCGCCGATCAGGTCATCCAGGTCCTCCGGGCGATGCTTTTTGAACGCATTATTGAACCGATCTATGATTTCGCGCGTGGTCTTGCTGTCTGTGTTCATTTTTCACCTCTTGAGATCAGGGGTTAGAAAGGTTCTTCGGCCTTCTCGGTGCGATAGAGGCTTACGGCCACCTCCCGGGGTCTTCCCTTCGGCCTCTTCGCGACCTTGCGCCAGGCGTCCAGCGCGGTCTGGTCACACCAGCATTCGAAGAGATTGACGCGCTCCGGATCGACCGCGTCCGCGCTTATGGAGAAGTCGATACAGCCTTCATATGCCCTCGCGCGTTCGACCATTCCACTAAAGGCTTTCACGGCGTCATCCCGCTTTTCAGCGTCGGTCCGGGTGTAGCCAGCGATGATAATCATGAGCTTTCCTCCTTGAAACGCCGGTGGGTTGTTGCTGTCATTCAGGTAGCGGCGCAGACTGGCCGGCGATTTTTGAGTAACCCAGCGCCTCGATGATTAGGCCATCACGGACGTGCATCAGGTTGACGCCCCGGACCGAGTCCCCGGAGCCAAAGTTGAAACGCCAACGGATGATGGCGCGGTCGCCCATTGCGATAGTGTCTTCGACGTCGAAATGGGCAACCGGGTCTTTGGCCAGGGCCTCCCAGAACGCGAGGCAGGCGTCATAGCCTTCGTATCTCGTTCCATTGGGTGCAGGCTGAATCGACTCCATGACGCATTCCGGTGCGATCAGGTCTTTGAGGATCGCGGGCTCATGATCGCGGAACGCCTGATTGAACCGGCGCATAATCTCGGTTGTCTCGCTCGTCAGCATAACTCTCTCCTAGACAGACAGGTCTGTCTGCTTGAAATATACAGACCTGTCTGTTATAGTCAAGCATATGAACAAGACCGTTTCTGGAGCAAGCACCGCACGCCGCCGCCTGCTCGATACCGCTACCCATCTCTTCTACACAGAGGGCATTCGTGCAGTCGGCATCGATCGCATCATCGCGGAGGCGGGCGTGGCCAAGGCGACGTTCTACAATCACTTCCCGTCGAAGGATGATCTCGTCCTCGCCTATATCGAGGAGCAGGATCAGCTTGGGCGGGACGCCGTATCAGCGCTCCCCGAGCAACCGCCGCGCGCGATGATCGTGGCTATCATGGGGCGCATCAGCGAGGCCGTGGTCGCGGGAAGTTGGCGTGGGTGTCCGTTTCTCAACGCGGCGGCCGAGTATCCCGATCCGACCAGCCCCGTGCGGCAGGCCATTAAAACGCGCCGCGCGTGGCATCATGACTATCTCCAGAGGCTTCTTGCGGCCGATGGCGATGCGAACCCTTCCGTCACCGCTTCGTTGCTCGTCGCTCTCTCGGACGGTCTGCTCGAGACGGCATATCTTGATGACCCCAAGGGCGTTCCCGCTCTTGTCGCCGAAACGCTAGATAGGTTGCTGGTCCGGCGTTGAATCAAGCGTTGATCGCCAGTTGCGCGGCGAAAGCTCGACGATAGGTCGGTCGGGCTTCGCCGCGAGCGACGTAAGCGGCTAGGTTCGGATATTCGTCCAAGATGCCCGACATTCTCAATCGGAGCAGCACCGACACCATCAACAGGTCGCCCGCGCTGAATGCGCCGTCGAGCCAATCGGCATCGCCCAGGCGAGTGGACAGTTGTTCCAGCCGGGGACGGATGCGCTTAATAACCAGCGGCAGGCGCTCCTGGCTCCAAGACCTGTTGCCCTCAACTATTCTGGCAGTAACAAGGTCGAGGATCGGCGGCTCTACGGTGTTGAGGGCGGCAAACATCCACGTGATAGCGCGCGCCCGGGCATTTGCCACTTTGGGCAGCAGACCAGCATGCTGTTCCGCAATGTGGAAGACGATCGCGCCTGTCTCAAACAAGGTAAGATCGCCTTCTTCATAGGTGGGTATCTGGCCGAAAGGATGAAGAGCGAGATGCGCGGGCTTCTTCATCTCGGCGAAAGAAACCAAGCGAACTTCGTAAGGCTGGCCCACTTCTTCAAGTGCCCAGCGCACACGTGTATCTCGCGCCAGTCCTTTGCCGCCATCAAGCGACCGTTCAAAGACGGTAATGGTGCCGGTCATTGCGTCTGTCTCCATGCTTGATCCCATGCGTTGGCCCACAGAATGATGACGAATGAGATTGCCGGAAACCGACATGTACCTTGAAATACATCGCTGGAGCGCACATTGCTGCCGCCGGCCGAAGTCTTGGCAGACGCATGACCAGAAAGACGATGCGGCTCATACCTGTCCCAGGTTTCGCGATTTTCGCAACAGCAGCTTGCTAGCAAGCTGCTGTCCAGATCAGCTTGTCTCTTTCAATGGCCAAACTTCAACGACGCCATGCGCCACCGCACAGGGCACGTGCGAAACCTTCTCGATGGCGGCGGCCAGATCGGGGGCCTCGATGATGGCAAACCCCGCAATAGGCAAGGCCGACGACATGAACGGTCCATCGCGCGTTTCCATGTCGCGGGCCTCTGGATTGCGGACCTGCACCGGTGTGCCGGCTATCCCTATCACTGCGCCTTCGGACCGCAGTTTTGCGTCCTGTAAATGGGCAGCGTCCCTGACAGATTGGGGTGTGCGGTGGTAGCCGGCAGCGTCGCCATATCCAATTGTGATGAACGTGGGCATAGTCTGGTCTCCTTCCAGGGGGTTGACCTGCGGCTTCGGCCACAGCGGCGTCATAGGCAGCTCACAGACGGTCCGACACTCTGCGGCCAGATTGATTGCGCAATTGGATCGCATCGTCATCATCGCAAATCCGATTGCATAGTGCAACCGGTTATAGTGCGATACATGCCGGAGGGCTTATGCAGGCAAGAGATGGGTAGCTGTGGTCGAGAAATTTCAAGGCGCGTGCCTGGGGCGATCTCAGCCGCCGTCGTGCGTAGGGCGAGAAGGTCGACGAAAAGGACGTGAAGAAGCACCGAAACGATGTTGCGCGTCTGTTGCAGCTCCTAAGCGCGGAGGCGACGTTCGACCTGCCCGAGACGATCAGGGCCGATATGCAAGCGTTCGTCGACGTTCTTGCCGGGCAGGACGATTTCACGCCGAAGCAGTTTGGGGGCGCGATAACGAGAGAGGTCGTGATCAGCTGCGCCGTGCATATAGGCTCTGAGATTTCGACCTGAAATACGCACGTCAATTCGCGCTGCGAGTACGGTTCTTCAAATGCCTGATCAAGAAGGAACTGGGTCTATCTCGCCAGTAAACGAACGATCGCAGACCTGACTCTCCGCCCCGAAGAGGACGTTCCGCTTTGGGGCGGAGAACGGACTGTCCGGTTGCGGCTGGGAGTTGCGATAAGCTGTCGTTCTGCAGCTGACGCCAATTGCGGACGTTCACAACATGCCATAGTGAACAGAAAGCGGTCCATCCTGAAGCAGCGGCCTGCGTTTATGGCCTTCGCAGAAATCAAGCGTAGAAGTGTCGCTTACTGGTTTTTTGCGACAAAGACCGTCGAGAAATAAGATATGCGAATAGTGATTACTGGTAGCTCCGGGCGGGTTGGGCGCGCTGTTTTCAGCGCTTTGGCAAGCGACAACGAGGTGGTTGGTATTGACCGCTCACCTTTCTCAACCACTCATCTTGTAGGAGACTTCGCCGATGAACGGCTGTTGAGATCCGCGTTTGAGGGGGCTGATGCGGTAGTTCATACGGCCGCGCTGCACGCACCCCATGTCGGCCTTGCTCCGGATGAGGAGTTTTATCGTATCAACGTAGAGGGAACTCGCCTTGTCGCAAAAGTTGCGCTTGCCTCAGGTGTGAAACGACTGGTTTTCACCAGCACAACGGCCTTGTATGGCGACGCCGTTGCCTCTGGTTGCTGCACTTGGATCGATGAAAATACCCCTCCGGAGCCCAAGAGCATCTATCACCGCACGAAGCTTGAAGCAGAGCGGTCTTGGAAGACCTGGCGTGCCCAAATTTGGATGTGCGCGTATTGCGAATGTCGCGGAGTTTTCCAGAACCGTGCGACGTGATGGCTTCATACAGACTGCATCGCGGCGTCGACGTTCGAGATGTTGCAGACGCCCATATGTTGGCCCTGCACAACGAAGGAGCGCATTTCCAACGCTATATTATCTCGGCCGCCACCCCATTTGTCAGTCAGGACTGTAATGCCCTCGCGCATGATGCGGCATCCATCATTAGACTTCGAGCGCCGTCCCTTGCTGCCGAATTCGACCGGCGAGGATGGATCCTGCCGAACTCCATAGACCGCGTGTATTGCTCCGTTAAAGCCATACGTCGGCTTGCTTGGGTGCCGCAGTTTGGGTTTGAAGAGGTTCTTGCGCAGATGGATCGGCGCAGCTTGGAAGTGCTTCCCGCCGGTTCGCGCATCAGTAGGAAGCCTGAGTAACCTGTCTCGCTGCAAAGATTGAGGAAACATGTGGAGCATAGTTCGGGATATTGCGACATCCACAGGCAGCTCTCCGAACTTCTCTGGCCACGACCCGACAAACCGCAACCACCCCACACAGCCGTTGGCGTTGCCACGGTGTAGTACCGTTTTGAATCTTCTCCGGCGCGCCACGCCCGATGATGATCACACTACGTCTAGGCTATAGCCCTCTAACGCCGCATTTTTCGCATCGCCGCCCTCCCCTTTTTTAAGCGAAGTGTATCACCAACTGCGCCGTAGGATTGTATTGCCTCGTGTTTCATGCCAGTGACCGGCGAAGACGCAGAATGGGCGGGCCGCGATATGGGATTTTCCTCCTCGCGGTATTCTGTGTGCATGGGGCGTGATATTGTATAAGAATTTGCTTGATAAGTCAGGCCTTTCGCGCGGGCACCGCGCCAAGCTGGCGTTTTTCCCGACGTTTCTGGTCTTGATCTGGCTGATCGTCCTATGGCCGGCAACGGCGGCTCAGGCGGCTTGCACCTCCCCACAGACGGCAACCATAACCTCGGGCGGTACGGCAACCTTTAGTTGTGCGGATTTCGGCTTTGATTCGCCGGCCAACGTATTGCCGTCCCATGGCAGCCTGACCTTCGGAATACCGGCGCTCATCTACACCAACAATGGTGACGGCGCGACATCCGACACGTTCATCGTCAAGGATGACTCCGCAGTACCGATTACATTCAACATTACAATCAATCCCTCGACCTCCCCCCTGACGGTCACACCTTCAAGCGTTGCCACGCCGGCGATCGGCACGTCCTATAATCAGGCACTCAGTACGACTGGCGGAACCAGCCCCTATACCTATTCACTCGTGGCAGGCAGCAATCTGCCGCCCGGCCTCACCCTTTCCTCCGCCGGTGTCATCTCCGGCACGCCGACCGGCTCGGGTCACTACAACTTTAACGTCCGCGTGACCGATTCGGCGACGCCGACGGCCAATACGCTCGACAAGGCCTACAGCGTCTTCATCGCTGCGCCTGCCATCGACGTGACGCCTGACAGCCCGCCGGACGGTGGTGTCGGCACGGCCTACAGCGTGCAGTTTTCGGCAAGCGGCGGCACCCCGGATTACACCTATACCCGCGACAGCGGCAGCCTGCCCCCGGGCTTAAGTCTCTCAGGCAGCGGTCGCCTGTCCGGCACACCATCGGCGGTCGGCAGTTCGACTTTCAAATTGAAGGTCCAGGACAGCACCACCATCTCGACCGGCGGCGTGCACTTCCTCCTGCAAGACGTTACCGTCACCATCAATGCCGTCCCCCCGGTGTCGCTGACGCCGACAAGCGGCACAGCGCTTTCGGCCGGCGTGGTGGGTACCTCCTACTCCAACGCATCGATCTCGGCGACCGGCGGTGTCGGCACTATCACCTATGCCGTAACCTCCGGCTCGGTGCCGGCGGGGCTCACCCTCAACACATCAACCGGTGCGATAACGGGTACGCCGACAGCCGGGGCACTTGGAACGACGAACTTCACGGTGACGTCAACGGCCGCAACGGCCGGATCGGCCGCCGCCAGCTATTCGATCACGGTGACGGCGCCCCCCGTGGTGCTGACGCCGACTACCGGCACAGCCCTGACCGCCGGCGTGGTCGGCTCGTCCTACTCGAATACGTCCATTTCGGCGACCGGCGGTGTCGGCGCGATCACCTATGCCGTAACCTCCGGCTCTGTGCCGGCGGGACTCACTCTCAACACATCGACAGGTGCGATAACGGGTACGCCGACAGCCGGGGCACTTGGAACGACGAACTTCACGGTGACGGCAACGGCCGCAACGGCCGGGTCGGCCGCCGCCAGCTATTCGATCACGATCACTGCGCCACCTTTGGTCCTGGCCCCGGTCGGCGGTCCATTGACATCAGGCACGGCGGGTGTCGCCTATTCGACCACCATTTCGGCGACGGGCGGCGTGGGAACCATCACCTATGCTCTGACGGCAGGTGCGTTTCCGCCAGGGCTCACTATGAATACGTCGACCGGAGCAATTAGCGGCACGCCGACCGCTATCGGCACGTTCAATTTCACCATTGCGGCGACTGCCGCGACAAGCGGCTCGGTTGCAGAGACCTATCAGATCGCGATCGTCGGGCCGCCACTGAATCTCTCGCCGGCGTCAGGCACTGCATTGACCAGCGGCGTTGTCGGTTCGGCCTATACGGACACGTCGATCTCGGCGAGTTCCCCCTTGGGTGGGGTTACCTTCTCAGCAAGCGGACTTCCGGACGGCCTGACGATTAACGCTTTAACGGGCGAGATCACAGGCACGCCAACGGCCGCCGCCGTTGGCACCGCAAGCGTCGACGTCGAGGTAATGTCGATGTTCGGCAACGTGGAGCAAGCCACCTATCCGATAACAATTGTGGCGCCATCGGTGGTGCTGATGCCGATGACCGGCACGGCCCTGACCGCCGGTGTGGTGGGCTCTTCCTACTCGAACACGTCCATTTCGGCGACGGGCGGTGCCGGAACAATCACCTATGCCCTCACCTCCGGTTCGGTGCCGGCGGGGCTCGCGATCAACACATCGACCGGTGCGATAACGGGCACGCCAACAGCCGGGGCGCTTGGGACGACGAACTTCACGGTGACGGCAACGGCCGCAACGGCCGGGTCCGCCGCCGCCATCTATTCGATCACGATCACCGCGCCGTCGGTGGTGCTGACACCAGCAACCGGTTCGGCGCTTTCGGCCGGTACGGTCGGTGTGGCCTATTCGGACACTTCGATTTCGGCGAGTGGCGGCGTGGGGACCATTGGCTATGCGGTGACGGCCGGCGCACTTCCCGGCGGCCTGAACCTCAATGCTTCGACAGGTGCGATCAGTGGCACGCCAACGGCGAGCGGTGATTTTTCCGTCACCGTTACAGCGACGGATACTGTCGGCACGACCGGTTCGGCCGGCTATTCGCTGAATATCAAGCCGTCCAAGGTGACATTCGTCTTCACCCCGCCAGGCGGTGCGTTGGATGAAGCGATGGCAGGCGAAGACTACCGCCAATCGATCACCGCAAAGGGCGGAACGGGGGCGCTGATCTACAGTGTCGTTTCAGGCAGCTTGCCGAAAGGCCTGGTGTTGAACATCTCGACCGGCGAACTCACTGGCCCGCTTTCCGTCGACGCTGCCGGCACGCATAGCTTTGCCATTCAGGTGCGCGATGGCACTGGTGCTACCGGCGAGGCGACGTTCACCTTGCAGGTGACGCGACAGGCAGCCACGGTTGCCAACCTCATCGTGGATGTCCCGGCCGGTGGGACGCCTGCAAATGTGTACCTCAACCGCGGTGCGACGGGCGGTCCTTTCACGGGGGCTGAGCTTGCCTTTGTCGAGCCGGCGAATGCCGGCACTGCGACGATCATTCGCGGCGAGGTGGCGGCGGTTGGTGCTGCCGCAGCCCCTGCCGGTTGGTATTTGCAATACAAGCCCGATCCCGCCTATTCCGGCGAGGTGCAGGTCGGCTACAGGCTGATCAGCGCGCTCGGTACGTCCAATACCGGGGTCGTCACCTACCGGCTGGCGCTTGATGCGGACAGGGTCGCCGAGGACATCGATGCATTGGTACGTGGCTTCGTCGAGACGCGGCAGAACATGATCTCCTCGGCCATCAAGGTTCCGGGGCTTCTGGAGCGCCGCCAGATAGAAGCGGCGACCGATCCGGTCACCGCGCGCATGATGCCGTCGGAGGAGGGCATGGAGGGGAGCGTTTCCACCAGCCTGCGGCAGATAGAGGCGACGCGCGACAATGCCGACGGCGTAAGTGCAGCAGTGTCCTCGCCGTTCAACATCTGGATCGACGGCACCTTCCTGGTGCACAACCGGGATAACAGTGATGGTCGCTGGGGCAGCTTCGCGATGATCAATACCGGCGCCGACTATCTCCTGACGGAAAAGGCGCTTGTGGGTCTGTCCTTCCACTATGACCGGATGAGCGACCCAAGCGATGTGGATGCAGAACTGACCGGCAACGGCTGGCTTGCGGGTCCCTATGCCTCGTTCGAGATCGCCCGCAACATCTTCTGGAACGCCAGCCTGCGTTACGGCGGCTCATCCAACGATATCGACACAGCGTTCTGGGACGGCACGTTCAACACGACACGCTGGCTGGCCGACACCGCACTCGAGGGGCAATGGGATATCGACGAAGCGACGACCTTCACGCCGAAACTGCGTATCCTGTATTTCTCCGAAAGCGTTGACGACTATATGGTTCGAAACGGAGCCGGGGAAACGGTGGATATCAGGGGGTTCGACGAGGAGCAGTTCCGTGTCAGCCTGGGCGCGGAGGTCGCGCGGTCGTTCACGCTGGAAAACGGCACTCAAATGACACCGACGCTGGGCGTGACGGGCGGCTACTCTGGCCTCGATGGGTCGGGAGCCTTCGGCTCACTGACGGCTGGGGTTTCTTTGCAGACCGCGGACCTGTGGATGCTGGACCTGAGCCTGCTGCTCAACGTCGCCGACGGCAGCGAGACATCCACCGGTGGACGCGTGCGGGCTGCAAAGCAGTTCTGAGGAGCGCAATCCCGTTTCGACAGGATGAGACGGAAGCGCCGTTGGCATGTCACCGCGAACTGAGAACTGCCGCCATGTGGTCGTCGCCGACGGTCGTCCCGATGCTGCCGCGGCCGCGTTGAGCTTCGTGCGATCAGATAGTTCGTGATGTAGCGGCGCCGAAGCGCGCGGCACAGCCGCGAAACGAAGATAGGCGGGCCGGCGAGACGTTTGCTGGCCGCCGCCTAGTTGGGTTATGGACGATGTCCGTTTTCAGACGTCGGACGATGTAGCTCTAACGACCGACATGAAGGCGCAAAGCTTCAGTTCAGGTTGCGCCTAACGTAAGTCCAATACGGGTAACCCTTATCGAACCAATTCTCCGTATCCATCCACGTCGCACGCCTTGATCAAGCGCTTGCTCAGATGTGGTGCCGGACTTATTCTGAACAGTCGCGGGCCTGCCCCAGCGCGCAACAGGGTGGAAGGCCCGGCGACACAGGGAGGTTATCATGAAACTCGCATCGGCGTTTGCGATCGGCCTGATTGGTTTCTCCGGCATCGCTTCCCTTGCCTCGGCAGAGGATGCGCACACAATGGTAGCGCCCAATGATATCAAGTGGGCCCCGGCCCCCAAAGTGCTTCCTGCCGGAGCAGAAGCGGCGGTCTTGTTCGGCGATCCGACTAAGGAAGGTTTGTTTGCCCTTCGGCTCAAAGTTCCGTCTGGGTATGCGATCCCACCGCACACACATCCTGCGGATGAGATGGTCACCGTCATATCAGGGACCACTAATCTTGGAATGGGCGAAACTGCTGATCGGAGCGCCACTAAGGCACTGCCTGCGGGCAGCTTCTTCGCGCTGCCGCCCGGCACGCCGCATTTCGTTTACTTCGACCAGGAGACTGTCGTCCAAATCACCACCAATGGCCCTTGGGGCATCAAGTACGTCAATCCGGCAGACGATCCTCAAAAGACGCAATAGCCGGCCGATCGGGCGGGGCCGGATCGGGTAGCTGCACGTCGTCATCAACGACGAGAAAGATACGGCGGTGCCGCCCGACGCACAGCTGCGTTTTTGGATGCCTCAAGGCGCAGCTGCAGTTCATCGGATCTGCTCTTACTGACGGACACGCGTTGCCCGTTTTGGCGCCCTTTTATGTCTGCCGGTGGGGCCTTAATAATTTGGTTGCAGCCTCAATCTCTGAGTTCGTGCAGTCGAAACGCGTTCGCGACGAGCCACGGGGTCGAGGACCCCATAGGTGACGTGTTCCCGTTTCCCGTTGTGCATCTCACGCTCAACAATGCCTTTGGCGACTTCGTCCGCAGTGAGGGCGCAGCGGTCATTCCCTCCGAATGGTCGGGCGGTTCTCATTGGGCGGCCTTCCGGACAGTTGCGGTGCAAAGCCTCATGGCAACCCCCTGCCCGTGCGTCTGTCGCTATCCCCAATCTCGTCAGTTCCTGCCTGTATTTCTCCGAGCGCCATTGCTTTTGTCACTGCTCGCGAGACGTTGTTTGCTCCGAGCTTTTCACGGATATGGCGGAGATGGGCTTGAACTGTAAATTTTGACACATTCAGTATGATCGCTGTTTCTCCAGCGGTCTTGCCCTGGGCATTCCACTGGAGAACCTCGGCTTCTCGTTGCCCTAGGGTCGGGCCGCGTTCGGGTTCAAGTCGTCCTTCAAGCCG
>NZ_JBFTPR010000031.1:0-28425 GCF_056398585.1 Aminobacter sp. 01T433 | reverse complement strand
TCGACAAGAACATCGATCGAGGTCGAGCCGTCCGGCTGTTCCGTGGCTTCAGCACTCACCTGAGCGCCAGCCAGGTTGTTGATGTTGATGTTGACCTTATTGCCGCCGCCAAGGCTCATCGGCGCGGACGAGCCGACGCGCCCGATCGGMCCRCCYGTGGCGCGRTGCTGGATGCGGTTGTCGTTGATCGCCTCCAGGAAMGGYAGGTAYTTCGACGCGGCGCTGGCCTTCACSACATACTCGCCATTGCTCARCATSGCGGGRACGSWATCGCTGGTGCCACTGCCGGGCCCGGWRACGCGRCCGCCATCGGCGTACAGYCCGATATAGCCGCCTGGATTGGCGCTGAGCCAGTTGAASGCCGCAGTGCCAGAGAAWGCGCTRCTGAGRCCRCCGCTGAACAAGCCGCTGAGCAGGCTTCCGCCGCCACCGCCGCCCGGCGCGGCCGGGAACTGGTTCAGTGCGTTGCCCATCTTGGTGAGGCCGCCTCCAAGAGAGTTGAGCCCCATGCCGGCCTCTGTGGCGCCGGTGGTCATCTTGTCGACGCCAGTGCCGAGTTTGCCGAGGCTCGCTGTCGATTTCTCCAGGTGCGCCGTGAACTTGTCGACGTACTTCGACCCAGACGTACCGAGAATATCCTTTGCCGCACCAGATGCTGCTCCGGTCGGCCGGCCAGTAAACCAGACCGACGCGGCGTCTTGCGGGTTTCCAAACTTCGACAGGGATTTGCCGAAGAAATGGTCGAATACCTTGTCCTGTGACGCCGGGCTGGCGAGGAACTGGTTGGGCGTCAGTGTCTTGCCAAGCGCTTCCTGCGACCAGGAAGGTAGGTTCGACTTCATCACCTGATAGGCACCAAGCGCCTGGTTACCGTTCTTCAGGACGGGACCGAGCGCCGAATACCCGCCGCTGCCGACGCTCTCGATAGCCTTGATCGCACCGCGATAGGCTTCCATGCCCGATACGGCGGTTGAACCGATGTCAAGAAGTGGCGACCGAGTGACCGCGCCGGGCGCATAGTTGTCGTTGACGCCACGCAGCCCGCCACCCGAAACAGCAGCCCCAACGCCACCAAATAGCGCCCCGAGAATACCGCCGCCGGCACCGGCTTTCCCGCCCGTCATGCTGCCTACAATCGAACTGGTGATCTGATCAGCCAGATTGTCCAACACCTTGTCGAGCATGTTGTTGAGCGCATTCAGAATGGCGTTGCCGAGCGCCTTGCCGAAGCTGTCGCCCCGCATAAGACCTTGTTCAAAGTCGTCGAAGAACCCACGGATTCCATTGCGAAGATCGTTGATCCGCTCATTCTCGCGAATGGTCTTGGCGATGTCAGAGTTGAGATCCACCGGCAATCCGGCCCCGCGCAAACGGGCAGCGATATCCTGATCGACCGGGGATCTGAACAACTGCTCACGTTCGAACTGGACTTCGCGGACCAGATTGGTTCGGGCGATCTCGTCCGCGAATCGACCGTATTCGGTCGCCTTTTGCTTGATGAGGTCGATTTCCTTCTGATCTGCCTCGATGCCATTGCGAGCCGCTTCCTCGCGAAGTTTCGACGTGAGGTCGTACTCCATGCGAAGCCGGGCGATCTCGCCAGCAGTCTGGCCGATCAAGCTGATTTCAAGTTGCTGCGACGCCATCGTTTCTTGGAGCGAGCGAGCGCGCTCCTTACGGGCATCGGCCAGCGACTTTTCAGCCTGCGCGAGCGCGAGCTTGCCGGCGATATCGATCCGATCAGCGCGGGCCGCGGCGCTTTCGTTGTCGTTGTACTGGGCACCGGCGGCCGCGCGTGCGGCCGCAGCCTGTTCGGCTGGGGATCGTGCCAACAGGCCTTGTAGCTGGGCTTTGGCTGCGGCGCGGCGGCGTGCCGTCGCAACACCCTCCTGAGCCTCGAAAAGAGCCAGGTTGCCCATGTCGGCACGGTTTGACGGACCTTGCGACAGCAACATGCCGTTAGGGCCGACGTCGTTGAAAAGCTGACGCCTGATGATGTCGAGTTGCCGCAGCGCCTCAGCAAGGCTGACCGAGTCCTTGGTGAGTTCCTGCAGCTTTCCGGCCGTGGCGGTCAGAGCCGCATTGTTTGGCTCCAGTGCCCAACGGTCCTCGACCATACGCTTGAAGCCGAGAATGTCCGGGGTGCCCTCGGTCGCGGTCTTGCGCAGGTGCATAATCGCATCGGCGAATGGCTTGAACTCGCCGACGACGCCGAAATAACCACCAGCGCTCTTGCCCGGCGAAACGAACTGGCCAACCTCTGACATGAGGTCGCGAGTTTGATTGGCCATAGCAAGCTTCAAGCCATTCGCCGACATCGACGAAGAGATCGCGAAACTGTTCTGGTTGCCTGCGCTGAAGGCCTGCTTTGCCTTCGAGGCTACATCGCCATATGCGTTCCCGAGGGCTTCGACCGATTTGGTCTGTTCCTTGAGCAATTCATCAGCGGTCTTCGCCTCTTTGCGGGTCAGCATGTAGAAGGCACCGGCGGCAATGGCGGCGACACCAAAACCGGTCGCAATCATGCCAAGCGGCCCAAGAAAGCCGGCGACAGCACCCACCGCGTCAACCGCGCTGGTTTTGATCGCCTTGAGCGAACCTTTTATCCCGCCGTCGCCCTGCTGTAGAACCTGAAGGATCTGGCCACCCTGCGAGGCCGCGATCTGAGAGATGGGAGCCCCAAGCAGCGCCATCGTCACAATGTCGTTGGCCTGGAACGACATACCTTGCAACTGGCCAGCGGAAAGCCTGCGGTTCTGGTTTGCCGCAATCGGCGCGTTCTGAGCAGCATTGGCGCGCTGAGCGGCCTCGCGCACCGCGTTCAGTTCGGCAACCTGCTTCTGGCGCAGATTGGTGATAATGCGAGCCGCTTCCTGCTGGGTGGTTACGCCGCGCTTGACGGCAGCATCTGCTGTTAGCATGGCGGTGTCGAGATGCTTAGCTGCCGCCAACTGCGCTTTGGCAACGGGATCGATCGAAGCCCGAAGCCGATCCCAGTTCGACGACACGCGGCCGATTGAAGTCGACTGCGCCATCATCATGTCGGTGGCCTTGCCGACGCCAGCCGCGAGTTTGTCCTCACGATCCTTCATCCGATCGACTGCCGCTTGCGCAACAGCCATGGCCCGGACGTATTCCGCCGAGCCCTGCGTCGCACCGCGCGCGTCAATGGTGAGTTCGGTTACGACTGCGGACATGTGGGGAGCCTTCAAGCGCGTGACGCGCACAACAGCGAACGCCGGCGTCCTAATTGGGACGCCGGTGCGTAATTTCGACCGTGCTAGGTGGTGCGGTTAGCTCTTCGGAGCGGGTGGGAATGGCCCCTTGCCCTTTATGGGCTTGGACTGCGAGCGAGCCATTTCTTTCGCTGCAGCCGATCCTGCCGGGGCTTGGCCCCACCCTTTGATGACCATGCAATTCTTCATGAATTGCTGCTTACGAGCTTCGTTTGCGATCGCGTTGCCGACCTCGGCGCCGAACACATACTCGGGGGAACCCCAAGCAACGATGCCCTGTTCGACGTTCATCGACAAAATCTCACATTGAGCTTTCGCGACGTGCAATTCCGGCCCGTAGCCGATCCTGGAATACTGGACGTTCGACTGGCAACCGTAGACTAGCGCCAGCGGCAATAAGCACACGATGCGTCGCACAGAGATACCCCCATCCCATCACCCCATCGTGGAAACATAAGCGCATTCGGTTTGCTTGCAAGAGTCAGTCGATCTCTCGGCTGTTCAATGAGCCCAAATAACTCTGATCGATCACCTCGATCATCTCGATTTCCCACGGCGTAAAATGGAAGCCGCTTAGACGCTGGAATGCCTCGATCTCGGTGTAGGTCAGGAGGGACGGCCCGAAGCCGTTGCTGCCGCGACGGTTGGAAAGCCTGATAAACTGGCTCCACAGATAGACGAGGCACCACGGCAATGGAGGGAGGTCGAGCTCTCGCTCAAGTTCTTCGCGGCGCTCGGCCGTCCTGGCGCGTTCGAGCAAACCCTCGATCTGCTCCCGCGCCGAAACTCCGTCTTTGTCCGGCGCGGTTAGGGCGAAATACGCCTTGGCGTGGGCCTCTAGCTTTTCGCTGAGGCCTTCGTAAAAGACCGCTCGTCGCCGATGACCTCAATCAACTGGGCAAGGGCAAATCCCATCTTGGGATGCATCAGAACCTTGGCGGCGTTCTCATCGGAGAACTCGACCGGCTCGGCGCCGATGAACGGAAATACAGGAGCCGGCGACCATCCGATGATACGGCTCAGCACCCAGCCGACGTTGTCCTTGCGAACTTCGTCGGGGTTCTTCTCATCCGGCTTCACTTTGTGGCCGTTGAGTTGCTGAACCTCGATCTTTTCCTGACGCTTCAGGCTTTTGCGTGCCTGTTCATTCGACCAGGCCAGGGCCTTGGGATGACTGGCGTCAGCGAGTTCAATGACCCAGCCCGTCCCGTCGGCGGAACCCTGCTGGCGAATTTCATAGTGGATGGAGTCGACGGGGAGGAATGCGGAAAAATCCAGAGTGCTTGTCTTGCTCATGGGAACTATCCTTTGTGGGAAGGGTGGCGAGGCGGCACCCACATGCCGCCCCGCCCATCGCATGCGACTTCGTCCGGCTGTGGGGCCGGATCTGTTACCTCGACCGACGCACAGCCGGTTTATCGGTACGGTCGACAAACACATCGATGCCGCCGCCCTCGGCGGGAGTCACCTTGATGTCGATATCGGGCGTCGCCACGGCGATGTTCACCGCGATCGCTCCGGTTTCGCTGATCTCCATCGAGGCGAGGTCGCCGACACGGCGCGGCGGCCAGCCCACGGAAAGGCCAGAAGCCTCGCCTTCGACGATCGCCGTGCGCAGCGCCTCAGCGGCGTCGCGTATGGCCTTTTCCTTGGCTTTCATGGGATTTCCCTTCCTTGAGTTGGGGTTAGGTCGCGTTGCTGACCTGAATCTTCAGGGCCGTGGCATCCCATGCGCCGCCGCGATTGTCCTTGCCCACGAGTGCAGCAGGCACAGAAATAGTCTGCGTACGCGGGCCGCCTGCCTTGGCGAGAGCCGACTTGTCGACCGAGCCAAGGGTGAAGTTCGGCACGTAGAGTGAGAAGAAAGCGGCGGGTGCCGCCGCGTTCTCCTGAGCCAGGATGTGCAGCGAAAGCGGGTTCTCGTCGATGAAGTCGGCGACGTTCAGCAGATCCTTGCGCAGGATCGACAGGTTCATCGTCACCATCTCGGTCCCGGTGAAGACATCCGGCGCGTAGGGCGACGAGCTAATGACATCCGGCGCCATGGCTTGGATATCGACCGAGATGTCGAACGAGGTCAGGTCGAGCAGATCGACGCCGCCCATACGAACGACAGCTTCAACAACTGCCAGTGGATCACCGGTCGGCGTCGTCGGGGTCGTGAAGTGCGGCGACACACCGGTCGCGAGTGCATCGAACTGACCGGTGCCAACCCACGAGGTATCGAGCAGAAGCAGACCATTCGGCTGCATGGACAGACGGAACGAACTCCACATGCAATCGGTGAAAAGCTCGGACTGGTCGAGATCGTACTCGTGCTCTTCGATCGTGAAGTAGCGTTTCACCAGATTGCCGGCGCCCGGGTTGACGAGGACGCGGCCGGTGCGGGTGATGGTGAACGACGTGTCGGCGACAGCATTGACCGTGAGCGTTTCCGCGACCGTGATAGTGCTTGCCGTAAGACCAGTGATGCGCAGGTTGCGGCTGTTGTTGGCCGGAGTGGAATGATTGGTCAGCACGAAGACATCACCGACCTTCAGGCCGGCCGTAATCCATGATCCCGCCGATGCAACGATGCTGTTGGCCGTGGTCGTGATGCTGGTCAGGCCCGCAGAGGCCTCGGTAATCGCCAGATTGGCAGTCCCCCAGGTGCTGCGAAGGACCGCTTCAAAGACGTCATCGAAACCGCCGATGGAAAGCTCGCTCGAATACTGGCCGTTGGTCTTCTGCAGACCGTGGCGACCGCGCGTCGACAGGCCGTCGCGGCGGACTTCCTGACTTTCGATGGCGGCCTTGGACATCCGACCGCCCTGCCCGCCGGTCTGGCGGATGACCTTGGCGCCGCTGCCGGTTGCGCGCGCGCCAAGCGCGGACTGGACCTTGCTTGCCGCGTAGCCGTTCCAATTCTGCGAATATGACATGTTGAGGGCTCCTTAGAGGTGCGGATCAGCCGCGATGCCAGTAGGTGAAGGGGACGGACATGGTGACGCGGAACCAGTTCCCGTCGTCTGATCCGCTGTCGCCGTCGTCGACCTGCGGTGAAAGGGTGCGGATGTAAGAGCTGAGGTCGTCGTCGTAGAATTTGGCGGCCCGGAAGATTTCGCCGATCGCCACGGCGTACTGATTGGCAGTGGCCTCACCGGTGTTTACCGGCGTGTAGACGTGGACGTAGATCCACCCGTCGTAGCGCCAGCCCCGGTTGCCCTCGGTCCCGAAGGTCCAGATTTGGCTACCAGTGCCGACAATCTCCAGATTGGCCCAAGGGAGCAGAACCCCGTCGCCATCCTGTGGCGGCCATGGCTCTGCCGGCTGTTCGTTCTGGAACGTGATCCTGGTTGTGGTCCAACCCGCCTCAAGCCGCGAACGGATCGCAGCCTTGGCACCTGCATAGTCGGCCATGTGTCAGCGTTCCGTGATGATGAGGACGGGATAGCGGTGGTCGCGGGCCTTGGAGCCCCGCACTGCACCGCCGACAACGGCCCGGTAGGTGAAGGTGACACTGGCGAGATTGCCGAACCGGCTCTGAACGATCTTGGCCGCCTCCTGGTAGACGCGCGAAGTGCCGGGCACCCGCATCGTCATCGTGCCAACCTCGATCTTGCGGCTGTAGGGCAGTGGATTGCTGATCGAGACCTCGTCGCCCGGCTTCCATGCTTTGAGGTTCGATACCGCAGTGCCGTTCAGGAACAACTGGTGGGCGTTGCGATATTCGCCGGAAAGGACCGGAGACCGGTCGAAAAGCGTCTCCATGGCAAACTGAGCCGCGATGTCGAGGCGCGGATAGACGTAGTGGATGACGCCGTTGGCCTTGACCGTCTCTTCGGCGGCGCCCTTTCGGCCATCGACGAAGCGCGAGAACGTCGTTGGCCGGGGCTCGGCTTCCATCACCCTAGCATGCTCGCGTCGGGCAACCTTGGCGATCAGCTTCCGGGTTTCCTCAAGCGTCTTCTGCTGAGCGACCATGAACTGTTGGCCGATTGCCGCGGTGCGAGTCATCTAGCCGCGCACCTGCGCTTCAATGCGGACAAGGACATCGGCAACCCGGATCGCATTCGTCGAGATGATCCGGCGCGGTGATCCGTCAACTACGACGAAGCCATTCTGAGGCGGCACCCCGAAGCTTTCCAGCCCCGTCGGCGACAACACCACCTTGCTGTCACCCTGTTGGATGATGCCGGCGATCTCGTCAGGCTTGTAGAACCGGACGCGAGCCCGAACTTCAACCTGGCCCACGGCCGTGTTGGTCTTGCGAACTTTCACGGTCGACCCAACACGGAGAAGCGCTGCATCAAGGTCCGCAATCATCTCGGCCGGGGTCATCAGGAAGCCCTGATCAAGGTCTTTTCGACCACCATGCTGCCGGTCAACACAGTCGAGGGGTTGCCCGCCAGCACCATTTCGGCCTCATGGTAATAGAGGCCTTCAAGGGCATCGGTGTCGGCTGCATTGAGGGTGACCGTGAAGACGCCCGCCGCTGGTTCGGTCAGAACAATACCGGCGTCGGATGCCTTGGAGATCACCGCCGCGTCGGCGAGTGTGCGCGCGGCCTGCCATTTCAGGGTGGCGCCGGTGATGTTGACAACATCACCCTGCTCGTTCCTGACCGTAACCTTGATCGTGCGACTGTCGCCCGCGAACATGGTGAAGTCGTTGCTCATGTGAGGTTCACGTCCGCGTCGTCGAGAGTGTAATCGCCCTGCGCGGTGAACGTCTCAGAGGCTGAAAGCGACTGGCCGCCGTAGAACGTCCCGCCAGATGAGGCCGACCAAAGACCGAAGTGCGTGACTGTCGTCCCCGCCGGGACGTCGAAGACCGGAGCGTTGGAGCTATCGAGGTTGCTGCTCGCCGCGGCATTCCACGTCACCGCCTTGCGGGCATAGGCTGGCGACCCGCCGGTGACCTCGCCGGTCCCGGAGGCGCCAGGATCAGCGGTATGGAGCGAGGCATACCCGGCAACAGCGCCGAGCGCGTTGAGCATCAAGTTTTTCGCAGTCGCGTTGAGACCCATATCAGGCCCTTCCTGTCAAAATGATCTCGCCGGGCATCACACCTGACAAGGCGATCTCCCCCGGCTGGGCTCCGTCGAACTGAATGTCTGGATGGACTTCGACCGCGGCACCGCCGGTCATCGTGATGAGGTGGGCCATCACGGCTCTGCCGAATGCCCGCTTCCGACCTAACCCGGTGGTCGCGGCCGCAACCGATAGTGATGCCGAGCCATGAGCTCGCTTGTGGCCGGTTCCTGTAAGCCCGGCGCCGGCTGAGATTGTGGACGAACCCCGCGACCGCTTCCGTCCCGAGATCGAAACAGCTGCACTGGCATTGATGGTGCCGGTGCCGGATTTATGCGCTGGCGCAGATATCGGGCCCGTTTCGAAGTCATCGATCCATGGGTCTGTGACGACCGCGCGGCCCACAAGGCCAGTGCGCGTGCTCGTCAGACTGGCGTCACCTATCGCGCCGGTCTGGACCGTGACGCCGTTAACCTTGACCGTCCAATTCGTGCCCTGGCACTCAAAACGAACCGTGTTGCCAGCGGCGACTACGGTGTCTTCCCACAAATGGGTCAGGGAACCCGCCACGCGACGGTAGACAATGAGAAACCCGCCGCCGTTGCGGATGCCAACGAAATTGTTCCGGTCGGCAAGACGGCAGGCGATGAACGGGCCGCTACCCGCGACCATATTCTGAATCGTGAACTGGACGTAGTGGTCCGCCGAGCCCTGATCTGGTGCCTTATAGGCCGAACCGGCGCCGTCGCTCGTCGTGCAGCGGAGTTGGTTGGAGACGATACCCAGCGCACCGCTGATAAGCCCGTCATGCATCCAATTTGCCGACGTCTCCAAAGTCTGGTTGGAGCGGTTGAAGTCATCGGAAAACGCCATGGCTTAGCCTCTCGGCGCTTTAGCCGATCACCAAATTTCTGAAGCGCTTGAGTTGCCCGGCGACGATGTCAGGCACAGCGTTTTCATTCGACTGGCCGGGCACCGAGCCCACCCACCACGATTTTTCGGTGCGCTCGACATCGGGGATGTCGACGACCTCGCTCTTGAGGGCCGGATCGCGCTTGGACTCCAGCCAGGCAAAGCGGACGAAATCGATAGCGGCCTGCTTGAGGTCGCCGGGGATCGTGTTGAAACCGGCCTTGTAGACCGCGACGACTTTGCGCCTATCCCACTTGATAGGCAGATCATTGCAGAGGCGACGGAGGATTCCGGCCTGCGGATCGACGAGGTAGTCGGCCGCGTCCATCGCAGAACCGTCGGCGGTCACGGAAATTACTTGAACGTTGTGGCGGCGCGAGAGAATGATCTTCTCGCCGCGCGCCTGGTACAAGGTCTCGGTCAGCGTTTCCTGCCAGAGCGTTGGCTCGCTACCGACGCCAACCGCGATGTTGCATTCCGACATGATCGAGGCCGCAACCCGCAGGCCGAGTGCGACGAGCTCGGCGTCTTGGCCGGTCCCGGTAACGCCAGCAGCGGCGCGCAGCTCCGCAATGGACAGCAGCGCCAGGCTCGCGGCTGGCGTGGTGATCGTCAGGAATGATGTCACGGGGCGATCTCCGGGAAAAGATGGGCGGCCGGAGCCGCCCAATGCGATCAGGCCGCGATCAGGCGACGGGGCGCTGAGTGGCCCTGCCCTTGATGATCGAAGCGCCAACGGCGATCGACGTGCCGCTGTTTTTCGTCACCACGACGCGAATGTAACGCTTGGTGCCGATGTAGCTCTGCTTGAAGGTGCCATCTGCAGTCAGGCTTGCAGGAAGGGTGCCGACCAGACCACCGGCGGCGACGTCGGTAAAATCGCCGTCGGTCGTGGTGTCCGATTCCTGCATCTTGGCAGTGTAGTCACCAGCACTGACAATCGCGCCGGTGTTGATGACGAGCATGGCGCTGTCAGAGCCACGAAGATCGACCGCATTGCCCTTGATGGTCGCGGCCTGGACGGCCGGCGACAGCGCAAGGACTGCGCCGAGACTGGAAGCGAGATCACGCATCTGCGTGTCCTTTCGAAAACGGTGAATGGAGGGAAGCGGGCGACCTAAGCCGCCCGCAAATGGATCAGTCGCCGAACTTGAGGAACTTCACGGCCTCGAAGTGGATGGCATCGCCGCCCACGCGCTTGGTCGTGTAGAAGCCCACGTAAGGCTTGTTGGTCAGCGCATCGCGCAGGACGCGGATGCCGACGCGGTCCACGATCTGATAGGCTTCGCGGAAATCGCCGAACGCGATCGACAAGCTGTCGGCCGCCATGGCCGGCATGTCTTCGCCTTCCACGATGTTGAAGCCGAGCAGAAGGCCGCCGGAAAGCGCCGTCACCGAAGGTTGCCAGGCGTAGTTGCCCTGCCCGTCCTTCAGCTTGCGCACGCCGGCCACGGAAGCGCGCGACATCATGAAATTCGCGTTCTGACGGTACTGAGCCTTCACGGAATACACGAGGTCGATGAGCTTGTCGGTGCCGTTGGTGGTAGCACCGAAGCCGCCATCCGTACCGGTGAGGACGTGCTGGAACGTGCCCCATGCGCGCGTGGCGTCAGCCGTCACTGCCGTGGGATAGGTGAGCAGGCCGCGCGGCTTGCCGACGCCGTCGCCGTTCAGGAACGCCGCGTTTTCAGTGCGGGCGAACTTGTCGGCGGTCTTGTCGGCGAGCCACGACTCGATGTTGAACATGGAGTCGTCGAGCAGCTTCTGCGTCACCTGCGGGAACGCATAGAGCTCGTGGACGGGAATTTCCCACTTGCCAACCTGCGGGGTGCCCGTTGCCGGACGCGGCGCCGTTTCCCCAACCCAGCCAGCAGTGCCTTCGCCGAGATCGTTGATGCCTTCGAGGCGATCCGTGCCGATGGTGACTACCGAAGCCACCTGACGCATCGGGGTCGTCTCGTAAACACGCTTGATCATGCGGCCGGACACGTCGGGAACGACGGTGTAGCCGCCATCCGGGTCGGAGCCGACCGACATGGCCTTGCGCTCGTCTGCGCTGAGGCGTTCGCCCTTGCGCATGTAGGCGACGAAGCCGGACTTGTAGGCCTTGTAGCCTTCCAGGTCGATCTGCTCGCCGCGCTCGGCCGCGAACTGCGCAGCAGCCTTGGCTTCTTCGGCGTTGTCGCCCGAGCCACCGCCGAGGGAAAGGCGGTTGACCTTGGCCTCGATGTCGTCGGCTCGGCTCTTGGCCTCGTCCTGGAGCTTGTCCAGTGCGGCGTTCAGCTTCTCGACCTTGTCGACAGTGACAGTGTCAGCAGAGCCGAGTTTCTTGATTTCGGCCTGCATCTCGTCGTTTGCCGACTTGAAGGCCGCAAAGGCGGTGCCCTGCTCTTCGAGCAGTTTCTTCAGTTCCGGGTCCATCTGGACCTCCTATTTTCGAGTGAGGATTGACATGTTGCGGCGGACGAGATCGATCGCCGCCGTTTTCGCGTCCTCATCCCGAGGATCCGCAGTCTTGAAACCGCCGGCAGCAATGGCCTTGGCGGCAGCATGCGAGAAACCGCCCACATCCCGTAGGAAGTCCTCGAATTCACGAATGGTCTTGATGTCTTCGGCCGACTTGACCCCGTCAACACGCGCCTTCCCGTTCGCCGGAAAGGTGACGACCGACAACTCGACGAGGTCGACCTTCTTCAGGGTCCGGCGGGGCTCTTCGGGTTTGGTCCCGAGAGCGAATTCCTTCGCGCGGTAGCCGATCGACATACCGTCGAGTGCGCCCTCGCGCATCGCGCCATGAATGGTTTTGCCGCGCTCGGTGTCGAGGTTGATGAGGCGCCCCTTGACCCGAAGACCGGTGTCGTCCTCGTCCATTTCGTCCCATTTGCCGATCGGCAGGGCGTCCATGTCGGTAATCATCCAGCCGCCGTGCTGAACAAGCATCGGAGGAAGCTTCTTCTGCTTCTTCCATTCCTTCAAAGTGTCCTTGAAGGCGCCCTTCTGGATGACGTCGCCATAGGAATCGACGTTGCCGAAGACGGCGCCATAGCCCTCGAAGGTGCCAACAGCGGCCCCATCGTCAGCGAATTTGAACTCAAGGGGCGTCAGAATATGGTCGCGCTTCATTGATCTTCCTCGCTGGCCGGCTTGGACGGCGGGTCATTCGGGGTAGGTGCGGCCTTGACGACAGGCTGAGGAAGTTCGTCGGCCTTCGGGTCGTCGCTGCGGTCCATGTCCTGGCGGTCGCGAACTTCGTTCTGAGTCATCCAGCCCTTGGTTCCGCCGGAGCCCAGCGCCTTGGCGTAGTATTCCGCCTGGTCCTTTGCCGCGCCGCGCATCAGGGCATTCGGGTTCAGTTTGGTGAAGAACCCGGCCCGACGCTGGTCTTCAGTCAGCAGATTGACGTCCGCGCTCTGCTCAAGGCGTTGATACCAAGGCATTAGGCAGTGAACGACATGCTGCAGGAAGATCGATTCCGTAGCGGCGCGAGCCGCCATATCGGCCGGATGGCCGACCATCAGCGGCATGACGCGGAACGGTCGGCAGATTTCCTCGATCTGGTGCTTCCGGGTCTCGATCAACTGCTGATCGGCCGCCGACATGACATCGGCGAGCCATTTCGCGTTCTTGTCGAGGATGAGCGGCTTGTGCGACCGGTCACCGCCGATCATGTGGCGGTCGAGCCACGACGCAAGCAACTCGAATTGGGGCTTGTCGAGCGTACCCTCGACCGACAGCGCGCCGGATGTCTTGGCGCCGTTCTTCTGGAACTCGGACTGGCCTTGTTCGAGCGAAATCGACAGGCCGATGGCATCGCGTGCCAGTTTGGTCGCCTCCAAGCCCATCCATGTGTTCCATGAAGGGCCTCGAAGGTGCCAAATCGCGTCCTTTCCGAAGACTTTCGCCTCTCCGTTGGCGGCCGTGACCTTGTACTGCAGCGAGTAATCGGCCTTCTGCTCGACCGTTACGCGCCGTGGCTCGATCGGAATGAGCTCCTTAACCCTCGCGTCTCGGCCCACGCGGTTGACGAAAACGAACGCATTCCCCGTCAAAATGGTGTGAAACATGATGGTTTCACGGAATTCGAAGCTGGTTTGCCACGAATTCGGGCGCCGATAGAGCACATAGTCGAGATCGTCCGCGGCAATCTGCTTTCGCCCGCCTGCCTCCTGGTAGAGGTGGAACGGAACTTGCGAGACGCCCTCGGCAATCACGCGGCAGCAGGCAAGAACGGTCGAAACCTCAAGCGCTGTCTGCACCGTGACGACAGCGCCGGCCTTGGACTCGCGCCCGCCGCCGTAAATCTGCCGGAACAGTTCGAAGGTGTCGTTCTTCTCTTCCTTCCCGAACACACGTTTCCAGAAGCCCATAAGCAGCTATCCCTATGCGACTTCCCAGAAGGAGACCCCGGCGTCGACTTCGTTCATTGTCGCCGCGCCGGTGGCCATGGCGATCGTCACCAGGCCATCCATGCGGCCGCGAGCCCGCTTCTTGTCGAAAGCCCGGTTTTTCTGCCCGTCGGTGATCAGTTGCGCGTTCGCCGCGCAGGAATACGTAACCTTCGAGGCATCGATCGTGATGGTTTTCGTCAGGATGCGGTCTTCGAGCCGTTCGATTGACCGCGGCATGCACAACTGCCGGTCTTCGAACATGACGCGCGTGCCCTGCGCATGCGAAACAAGCTTGAGCCCCTGCCCTTGTGGCTTGTCCGGCCCCATGTAGCGCCAGACCGGAAGGCCGATTTCCTCGCACGCCGCCATGAAATCGGCGATGCCGGCGGGGTCAAAGGCCAGGAAGTGGACGTCGTGCTCGGCTATGAGCTCGGCAATCCGCGCCGCGACAAAGGTTTTGTCGATTACAGCGCCGTCGACGGCAGAGAAATCTATCTCTGGGTCATCGGCCCACTGGTCATAGGGCGTGTTGTCCGCCTTCGACCGATCAGCAATTCCGTCCTTCGTCGTCCAGTACCAGGTCTTGGCGTAGAGGTGCGGCTGGCCGTCCTTCTCGCCATCCCACACCGCTGTGAGCGCAGTCAGGTCGTTTTTCTGCGACAGATCGAGCGAGAGCCAGCACTTGAGGCCTTTCATCGCCTCGATATCTACGTGACCCTGGACGGCTTCCCATGCCGACTCGTCAATCCAGAACTCGGCGGACCCGATCGGGATGCCGAAATAGAGCCGCTTCACCGAAAACGAGGTTGAAAGCAGCACCTTCGCGGTGTTGACCTCGCCCCTGATGTTCTCAATCGGGAAGGTTATCCCGAGCGCAGGCAGCGCCTTTTGCCAGCACGCCTCATTGTCGAAGACCGTTTCCCGATCCTTCTTGTCGACGCGGGCAACAAAGGCAAAGGCCTCGTCGTCAATGATCTCGCCGCGCGCGACCTTCTGATAGAACTCCGAATAGTCGGTCCCGACGATCTGCGTCATGGCCGGCGTGTTGGTGCCCAAGAGCATCAGCGCATCGCCGGGCATTTTCGCAATGGCGCGCTTCCACGTCTCAATCGACGTGTTGTTCTTGAACTCGTGGATCTCGTCGGCCGCCACCAGCGTCGGGCGCGGGCCGGAAATGGCCTCGCCGTTGGCTAGAGACTGGAACTTCGAGCCCGATTCCGGGAATTCGATCTTCCAGGCGTTATCCAATTCGCCGCGGATGACGACTTCGCCGCGCTCTTCGAGCGTGTCTGTCTCGTCTCCGCCGGGTATTGGCGCCCGGCACATGGCAACCGCATCCTTGAAAAGGACGTTCGCGGTGGCCCGATCCTGGCCGATTGAATAGACCTCGGCGCGCTGGATGCCGTACCAGCCACCCATGTACAGGCCGATTGCCGCCATCAGAGGGCTTTTGGCCTGTCCTTTGCCCGTCTCCAGCCAACCAGACCGGAAACGCATCCGGCCGCTGTCTTTCCGCCAGCCGAACAGCGAACCGACGCAGAAGGCGTGCCATGGCAGCGGTTCGAACGGATCACCAGCTTTCGCGCCTGCAGTAATCGACAGCACGGCTGGGAAAAACCCGAGTGCCCTGCCTGCGATCTCCGGCCGCCAGTGCAGGCCGCGCGCCTTTCCGTCCTTCAAATCCTTGAGGTGACGCTCTGCGGCGCTGGCTACCAGTTCCCCGACAACGACTTTGCCAGCGACAACCGACCGCGCCCAAAGCGTGGTCGGATCATTTGGCAACCGTTCGGAGGTAGCTGTCCGCTGCGCGGGCTGCTTTTTTGACACGGCTCACCTTCCCGGCCTTGCCGCGGCTGTCGGGGCTGATGCCGAGAGACTTCTCAAGCGCCACGATCTTCTCGGCAGACTGGTTCATGACAGACCAGTGGGGGTTCCACTGGCCGACCTTTGCCCGCTTGCCCTTGAGGACCGGGCCATGCTCGGCGACGTGCCGGCTCGACCGCTCATACTGAATTCGGAATTCAACCAGGCGCCGGATCGCATGTCCGTTCGCAACCGTGAGCGTGTTGGTGTCCGAAAGCTCTCGCGTGACGACGCCCCACTCATCATGCGCCGACACGATGTCGAACTCGTCAGCGTAGAGTTGCGACCAATCCGGCTCGACCGGAAGGCCGTCACCACCATCAATCGCCGCTAGCGTCATCTGTTTCCCCTACGGGGAAGTCGACATCCCCCCATCTCAAAATTGTTCTCGGTGCGAATGTCGGCCCCAGCCGGTGGAGGGCCCCGGAGGCTGTAGAGACTTGCACCCCCCCCTATCGCCTTGCCCATGGGTGGTTCGGATCGTTCGGCCTGCCCGATGCATCGCATCCCCTAACGATGAACTGGCCACCTGATCTACGGTTGCCGTTCATGTCTTCCTTGGCCTGGTTGTCATGCTGCCTGCATAGGTCACGGCAATTGGATGGATGGTCTGCCCCACCCTTGCGACGAGATACGATGTGATCGCAGACTATGGCGCGCTGATCGCAGCCGGGTATCTCGCATGTGCCGCCTGATCTGCGACGGACCTGAGCCTTGATGCTCTTCCACAGGGGCGACGAGTAGAAGGGATCAGCGATCTTGTGCATTGTTCAGGCTGGTGGTTTGCTCGGCCATGAAACCGAGGGGCTTACATGGCGCGCAAGGAAATCACATGGGATGGGCTTGGCAAGTTCAGCGTCGATGACGACGGGCGCCTGTACTGGGATGGTCAGGCTGTCGTGCTGGAGCAACGCATCACGCTGAAGGGCTATGAGCTAGTACTAGCCACGGTCGCAGCAACAGGTGCTGCGCTCGCTGGCATTCACCCGTTCGGAGTGTCGCTCGGCTGGTGGTGATTTCTGGATATGCTTCGCAATGCGGAGGGTGGCGATCTACCCTCCTTTGAGGCCCGGCGGGACGACGTCCGCTACAGAACAGCCTATATGTTGCGCCTAGCAAATCAGTTGGCACAATTTATGCGACTAGAGATACATCGTCAACGGATAGCTCGATCGTCCCCAAGTTCTTCAGCTTGTCCATGATGATCTTGATTGTCTGGCGCCCGGTGACAGAGGAAACGCGCCCGATTTCGTTCTCCAGGAAGCCGGTTTTGACCGCCACCTGCGACCCTGCTGGGTAGATGTCGGACAAGGCGCGACCAGACACACGGCGCTCAGCCATGGCGCGCGCAACACGATCGTCGGCCAGCGCTTCGAATATTTTCATCTCGGCAGTGCGGAGGATGACGATCTCTGCCGGCCGCAGCCGCAACGGCCTACCGTTGACGTTGACCGTGTCGGATACCGACCGAAGGTTCTTCAGCGTGTAGAAGTCTTCCACATCCTCGACGAACACATAGCCGGGAATGAGCGGAAACCACCGCTTGATCAGCTTCTTGGTGCGGTGATGGACTATGTCTTTCACCTCGATCGGCATGTAGCACGAGAAGCCGGCATCGGTGAGTTCGAGCTCGGCCTTGGAAAACCGAGCGTCACGCGGATCAGGGCGCTGTGCCCCAGGTGCTGTGCGAACTACGTACCAGGACAGCAGCTTATCGTCAGTGGAAGGCTTCATGCGGGGATATCTCCGGTGAAAAGCATCACAGGCGGGTGCCCGCTGCCGACGACACGCAGGATGATAGGTGCGCCTGCGACCAGTGCCGCCAGTTCCTCAGGCGTCGGGAACCATGCTGTTTCCATGGCTGGTGTGTTCGGGCCGGTCACCGAGTCATCGATGACGATGTCTCGAAGCGGCAACCCGAGATAACCTTGGGCTTTGCCTATGACGCGGGTGCAGCCTTGGATGCGACCGATCTGCATTCAGCGCGTCTCCTCTTCCGGCAGTGCGGGGCTGGACGGCCTGCAATACGCCACCGCTGACCGCCTCGCGTCACCAGTCGCGGTTTCATCGAAGCGGATGGAGGCCAAGGCCTCAAAGCAATCAGCCTTGGATGGCATCTCCGTCTGGTGGAAAATCCCGCAACCACCCCACGAAATTCCCGCGCAAACAACAAGAAACCAAGTCATTGGCGTGCCTCCCCATACAAAAACGAGACGAACGGCAGGGACACCGGAACACGCTCGAATGCTGAGCCCTTGCCCGTCGGATGCGCCGATGTGATGGTGCGGATGGTGATGGCCTTGATCTTCAGTTCGCGGCCGACTTCAGACTGGAGTTCCCAGATCGTAGATCGGCGGCGCGACGCAGGCATCGCGGAAACGTTGGCTGGCCGAGGCGACTTTGCACGGCCAATCTTGGCGCGCGAATCGCGCGACCACTGGCGGCGCCGCTCGGCGAAGATCGGATCAACCGCGGCCATGACGGTATCGCCATTGACGCCGAATGTCCGGCCTATTTCACGCCAGGAATGGCCTGCCGACCGCATCCTGCGAGCTTCTGCGACGTGATGTTCCTGCAGCATGACCTATTGCTCCTGCATGCCAACGCGCTCGCGCGCTTTCGGATTGTCTTTGACCTGCGCGACCAACTCGGGGTCGAGCGTCGGAGTGAATGCGTCGGCCGTTTTCTCGTAGCTGGCGTGGAAATCGGCGAGCACGCGTTGAACGCGGGCTATCTGCTCCGGTGTCCGTGCCTGTACGGGCCGATGGGCGGCGTATTCCTCCGCGATCTTGCGGCGGCGAGCCATGCGCTCGCGGTAATCTTCGTGCGGTTTCATGGTCTTGTCGCACTGTCCGCGAAGCTCGGGAGGAGCCGGAAAGAACGGATGGCCGAGAGCGTTCCGAAGGATGGCCTTGACGGCTTCGGCCAGGCCGAACCGGGTCACACCTTCGAGGGCGACGTAGTAGCTAGCCCTGTCCAACGTCTCCGAGGAGGTTTGCCGGGATGGCAAACCGGCGAGCGATGCCAGTGCCGCCGCTTTCTCCCCTTCCGTGGCCATCTGCCAAACGTCGATCTGGTGGGCTGGTAGTCTGGTCATTCGGGAGAACTCCCATTCGTTGCGCGTCTTGTCGGAACATTTCGCCGATGGTGGGCGGCTTCGGCGGCGGCCGGATGGCGGCTGAAATCCACGGAACTGGGTCGCCAATGCGCTCAGCCTCGGCTTGCTGAATTTTCTGGAGAACGAGCCGGCAATCGTCGCGGGCGTCGCGGAGCCACTTGCCAACCATCGACTTGGCTGAGGCCGTGGTCTTGCCGGTCAAACGGGCTATGGAAGCCACGCCTTCAGTCCAAACCTTTTCGCGAAAGTCGACCGGCCCCGCCGATGCGCTAGCATCGGATATCTGGCTTCTGGCTTCTGGCTTCTGGGCTTTATCCTCGGCCTTTTCCGGGGGGTTAACCCCCTGCTTAAGCCTTGGGTTGCCACCCCGTTTACCGTTGGCTTTATCCGCCTCGGCCTTTTCATAATCGCGCTGCATGCGGCGGCTGACGATCACACCGTCGTCGTCACGACTGAACACGCCAGCGGCTTCGAGCTCTGCCAGCAGGCCAGCAATCTCGTCGATCGACGAGCCCGCCAGTGACGCAAGCTGCCTGTCTGATACCGGCCTGGAATTGACACGCAGCGACCCGTACGGCTGAGCCTCGTGCATGATGCACAGCATCTCCATCCAAAGCCCGCGCGCGCCCACGGAGCACATGCGCAGGGCAGGATCGGCACGCCAGTCGCTTGGATAGAACTTGAGCCAAGGGGCGCTCATGCGGCCAACGCCTCCACGCTTGGCATGATGAGGACGACGCATTCGTCGGTCATGCCGTGATCCCATTGCATGGTGAACCGCTCGACCAGATTGTCGTTCTTGATGATCCCGTAGTGCTGGAGGGCGTCGAAGATCGGCTTTGACCGATTGTCGATGTCTTGCCGCAAGTTCGGGCGCTTGAGCGCTATTGCAGCCGAGAACGGGATCGAGATCGGCGTTTCATTGCGGCCGCGGATGAAGTAGCCGGCATCCTCGCGCCACTTCGCGTATTCAGGCGACAGGCGCCGTGTCTTGCCCCAGCCAACATACATGTCCCAGAGGGACGGCGGATAGGGCATGACGATGCGAATAGCGGGCTGGATGACGTGCGTGGTCAAGCGCGTGACCTCGCAACTTCGACGTCGACCGCCTTGCGATAGTCGGCGGCAATCTCATTGAGCACGGCGACTTCCTCGCGCTTGTGCTCGATCTCGTGGTCTGGTCGCTTGCTACGGCCGGCCGAGAACGTCTCAATCCATGTCATCTTGGAGCGGATCATTCCGACAACCATGTCCAGCTTGGTGGTGTAAGTGATGGGATGTCGGGTCATTTACCCTCGACCGGCTTCTTGGCGACGGGCGCACGCTCGTTCTGCTCGAACAGCCGGCACGACTTTCGCATGATGAGGGATGAGCCGATTGGCCTTGTTGAGGATTGGGCGCGTGCAGCGCTGTTTTTTGAGTTCGCAGGGCGTGGCTTTGTGCCTTTTGCCGAAATAGGCTGGAGCCTTCACGTACTCGGCGACGCCCCCCCCTGCCTGCCGCTTTTTACCAATCAGGCGCCACCAGATGCATTCGCGGCAGGTGGTGCCCTCCGGGCCAGTGCCCGCGATATGCGCTTGCCCGAGAAACGTCTCGCGGATCGGGCTGTCGCACTTGGCTTCGGTCAGGTGTTCGCTAAAAAGAAGATGCTCGCCCATGGTCAGTACCCCCTCGACCCGGCGAAGAAGCAAAGCGGCGCTTGGTGAGCGTCGGCGGGCGATGGATATAGCAGCCAGAGGCCACCCAAGATTGCCGCCCAAACCAAAAGGCAGAGAATGCAGCCGAACGGCACAGCCCAGCGCGAACGGGGAAGTTCATCCTCGCAAGCGGCGAAGCAACCGCAGGCCGGCCAAGTCTCGCAATATGGTTCGCTGCGGTCTGACATCACTCAGAATCCTTCTGTTCGTCCGGTTGCGGTCTTGCCCTTCGTCGCCTTCTTCGCTTGCACGCGCGCCAGAAGCGTTTCAGTCTCGCGCGCAAGATCATCAAAAGTGTCATCGGGGTTCAGGGCCTTCTCGATTGTGAGTTCGTGCTGCAATGCCTGGATCTGCCGCTCGCACAGGTCCAGGTAGGCAGTCCTGATACGCCCCATAAGTCCCGCTTCGACCGTCTTGGCGCGGCCTATGCGGAGATTGTTCAGTGACCAGAAAGGAAGGCCGTAGCGGTTCGCGAGGCGGCTCAAAGCGCCATCACTGTCGCCCCAACCCCGCGTTTCCTTCTCGACCATGCGACGGACATAGCCCGCCGCAACATCGGCGCTACTCATGACTTCATGCACCTTCTGCTGAATTTCTTTGCACTTCATGCTGGCAATCCTTCGCTAGGTTCCACCTATGAGCGAAGGGCAACAGAAGGGGTTGAACGACGGACCACAGAAGTGGACCGACGACGATGCGAAGGACGCGCGTAGGCTCTTGGCGGAACTGCACGCGCGGCAAGGAAAGGCATCGGGACGCCTTCAAGGGCCCGAAAAAACTCTTGGTGAGCCGAGCAGGCGCGGAAATGCTGCCGCTCAAGGCACCCAACTTTCGATTGACTTCAGCCGGGTGACACCGGCCGAAACCCGCGGGGAGGCAAGCGCGAAGCGCCGTAACCTCCCCGCGGAAACCTGCTGCCAGGCGGGGGTACGCGGGGATAGGCAGCAGGGTCACTGAGCCGGTCACGTTGCAACGCTCCCGGTTTTATCGAGACGCCCGGCCTTGCCTTTGAGGAATGCCGGGACGTCGTCGTCTGAAAAAGAGGTGACGGCTTGCTCGGAATTGCACCCCATAGGATGACTCGGCCCAAGGCCGTCCTGACCGACGACGAGCGGACTAGGCTCATCGCTTTTTGCGCAGCTGGGTTCCGAGCTTGGCTTAGGCTCGCCGTCGTGAGCCTCGTAGGGAGACGGGTCAGGCAAATTTTCGATGACGACGCCATCAGCGTCATGGGCTACGGTTTCGGCCTCTTCACGATCGATCATGATGTCGATTGCAGTGATGAGCGCAGCCCTGCCCGCTTCGGTCTGCATGCCCTTGGCAACAGTCTCGACGAGCTTTGCTTGGGCGTAACCGTTGCCCTTTTCAGGGCCAAATTCTTCAATGATTTCTCGCGCGGCGCGCGGCGCACGAGCGACAGCCGTGATTTCCTCGAAGACCTCGTCGACCAGCGCGTCCTTTTCCTCGACTGCCATCTGATCTTTTTCGATGGCGCGACGGCGCTTGATCGCGGCCTTCACTGCATCGATCTCAAGCTTGATATTTGGCTTGGACATGCCGGCGGCGACCATCTGGTCGCGGTAAGCGTCGAAGCAATCCTTCTTGCCGCCGTTCAGGTCAGCAATGGACTGGTCATAGACGTCGATCTCGTCGGCGAGGCTCTTGCGGGTGATCATCTATGCGACCCCCGTCGGCGCCGCTTCGATAGCAGTCAGGATGCGGCGGCGCGTATCAGTGCGCGGCTCCCTGCCTTCTCGAAGCTGGAAGACGAAAAGCGGATCGCCAGCGAACTCTTTGCCAAACCGCGTAGGCGTCATCCCCTTGGCGGCGATGAACTGTTCGATGGTCTGACGGAAGGTTTCTATCTCGGTCATTCCCTATTCATAATAGGAAATTACCTACCAATCAAGAGGAATTTTCCTATTGGACGATAGGAAGGAAATTTGTGATTCAATGTCCATGAGCGAGCTGGCTGTAGAAACCCGAATGGACGCGCTGCGAAAGCGGCTGGTGAAGGCTGTGAAGGTCGATGGCGTCGTGACCTACCAAGACCTGTCGGAGGCCATTGGGAAGAACCCCACGTTCGTTCAGCAGTTCGTCACGAAGAAATCTCCGAAGCGGCTCTATGACGAGCACTACGATAAGATCATCAGCATCCTCGATGCCAAAGGGCGCGCCAGCTCGGAAACATCCGCCAGCGCGCCTGGTGCCGATAATCCGCTTCTACGTCAGGCGTTCGAACGCCTAGCCAAATACCCAGACTTGCACGACAAGATCATTAGCTACGTCGAGTTTGAGATACATCGCTACGAGACCAACCTAGAGAAGGCGACCAAGCCGGCGTCGTGATCCAGATGGACGTCCCATCGTCCCCCGTCGAGACATTCCAGCGCAATTAGCATGTCGTCTGAGCATCGCCTGACGCGCTCTGCCGCATCGGAATGTTCGGCCAGTCCGCGCAGCTCGGTCATCGCGTCTTCATTTCGGCCCTTGTGCCGGTATTCTATTGCCATGGTGCTCGCCCCCCGCCGCCAGATGGATCTTCCGTCTCATTCCTGAACAAGCTAGCACTCCCTCGACTGTACGCATTGAACATAATAGGAACATATGCCTCGTTGCTGTCAACGCCCTGTGCAATGACCGCGTGGACAATGTCGGGTTAACAAGTGCTATCAGAGACTTAAAGCAATCTCTAAAATGCAAGGCAAGCACTGTGAATAACGGTGGCAAGTGGTACATCGATGGTATCTTAATCCCATCGCCGGGCCTATTTCGGCTGTGCTGGCTTTCGGCCATAAAGTGGTCATGTCACAGACCGACCCATCCAGCTTTCACCTTAGGTTGCCACCCGCGCTGCAGAAGCAAATCAAGCTTGCTGCGGTGGAGAACGACCGGAGCATCACTGCCGAGATCGTTGCTAGGCTGGAACGCACCTTCGCGGATAGCGATGCTGACCGCGCAAAAGCTGTGAAGCTGCTGGGAGACGCTTTGTCGATCCTCGATAAGGGCAGCAAGAAGAAATAGCCGGCTCACACGAATGAGGCTTTCGGCCCGCTTCGGCGGGCTTTTTTGCGTGCTCGATTCGCCCTTTTACACCCTACCCGCGAGATATTTCCTATCAGTAGTAATTTTCCTATTGACGGCTGATAGGGAATTTCCTATTGTCGTTTCATCACCTGCTGATGGAGCGAACCGATGGCAACCACCGAAACCCGCGAACAGCGCCAAGCCAAGATCGACGCCCGCGTTGCCGAGCTTCGCGCACAGGCTGATGTCAAGGAAGCCGAAGCCAACCGCCTTCACGGCACGGTCACCAAGGACGGCGCGTTCTGGACCCAGCCCGCTTATGGCAACGCCGCTGGCCGCTCCTTCGCCAACCAGCGCAACCGCGAACGCTCTAAGCTGATCAAGGCTGGCCAGATCGCTCAGGAAGCCGCCGACCTTCGCCAGCAGGCAAAAGCCATGGAGGCGCGCGGCGCGGTGATGGCAGGCGACGCCGCCGCCGAGCGTGCAGCCAAGGTGGCATCTGTCGAAGTCACTGTCGGCCAGATGGTCAACACCATCCACTTCGGTCTTCGCAAGGTTCTCAAGGTCAACGCCAAGACCGTCCTCGTTGAAGGCAGCTTCGGCCCGCTCAAGGTCGAAAAGAACTTTCTGGTGTCGGCATGAACCTCGCACAGCCAAGGAGCGAACCGATGGAACTCACCCAAGCCTTTGCGAAAGAATGTGGCTACGCAGGCAGCAGCCCGGCCATGCTCAAGGCGTTTGACGTGATCCGCCAACAGGGTATCCGCGAAGCTCGCAAGGCTCATTTCTCCCGCAAGCAGGTCACCGACGCGATCAAGCGCGATCCCGACCTGATCTCGGCGATGATCCACCCGGCGCAGTCGATCGACGAGGCGCTTGAAGACATCAATCATTGGCTGATCGCCTACCGGAGCGCGCCAACGCATCGCCGTCAGGCCCGCCGGCTCGAGGCAAGAAAGGCCACGGCGCTCCGCGTTAACCTCCGGTTCTTTCGGCGTTTCTCCGCCCAGATCATGGTTCGGGAGGCCGCGTAATGTTCTCCCACCTCATCAATCAAACCGACGCATTCGCCCGTGTCTGGCTCGCGCTCCTGTTCGCAGGTGTCGTCATCGGTCAAGTCGACAGGTGGCTTCCGTGATGCCCGGTTCCTCGCACGACGCCCAACTTCTTCGCTGTGACCTGATCAGCCTCAGGGAGTGGATCATCCACTGGAAGCGCAACGCCGCGCGCGACGAGCCCTGCACGCCGTCAAGCCTGATCCTCGCTCAATCCCACGTCGACAACGCACTGGTCGTTTTCGACCGCATGCAAACCGAACAGAAGGACCGCGCAGCATGAACCCGCAATACGCATGGTGGACCAAGGCTCTGGAACTCGGCGGCGGTCGCAAGCTCTCACGCGAGCAGCAGCAGGCGCTCGGTATCACCTCCGAGCCACAGGCTGGCTTTTACCGCAAGCGCAACAAGGGCGACCAGGATACCCCAGTCGCTATCTGGCACTTGCCGGGCGGCCTCGTCGCGACTGTCGGCGATGACCCCGTCAATCCGAACGATATCTGGACATGGTGCTGCCAGTGGCCGGTTACCGAACAGGTTTGGCGCGATGTCGCCGAAAACGGCAAGGCATGGCCGGACGACGCACCGGCGGTGCCGAAGGAGCACAACCAGTCGTCCGATCCGCATGAGGCGCTGACCATCGAATTCGCAGGCGAAAAGGAGCTTGCGGAATCGTTCCTGAAAACACCGGTCACGACACAGGAACAGGCCGATCAAGCGGCAGTCTGGTCGAAGCGTCTAGCCGGCATCGCCAAAAAGGCAACCGACCTTCACAAGGTGGAGAAGCAACCTCACCTCGACGGCGGCCGCAATGTTGATGACAAGTGGCGCGACCTGAAGGAAGGCCCAGACGCGCTGTCCAAGCAACTCAAGCGCCACATGGATGCATTCCTGCGCGAACAGGACCGGCTTGAACAGGAGCGCCAGCGCAAGGCCCGCGAGGATTTCGCCCGTATCCAACGCGAAGCCGAGCAAGCTGCGCTCCGCGCCATGCCAGATGACGACGAGGCCGCCGAGGCTGCAAAGGCCGATGCAGAGCGGCTCGCCAAACAGGCCGCCGATGCTGCACGCGAAGCTGAAGCCCGCAATTCCAGTGCTGGTCGCACCGGCGCGAAGGTCTCGCTCCGCACCTTCTACATCGCCGAGATAACCGACTTCGACGCCCTGCTCGCCTCAGTCAAGGACCGGATAGAGGTCCGCGACCTTGTTCAGTCCCTCGCCAATCGCGCGGCCAAGTCCGGCGTCGACCTCCCCGGCATGAAGATCGTTGAAGAAAGGCGCGCCGCATGAACGCCCTCGTCACCCTGCAGCCGCCGACTATGCCTCTTCTCAAGGAAGTGTCGGACGAGTTCGGCATTTCACTGACTGAATGGCGCGTCTTGGTCGACCAGATTTTTCCAACTGCCAAGAGCAACGAAGCCATCACCATGGCGCTGTCTTACTGTCGCGCCAGGAAGCTCGATATCTATAAGCGCCCCGTCCACATCGTCCCGATGTATTCGTCCGCCCTCAAGAAGATGGTCGAAACCGTCTGGCCCGGAATATCGGAAATTCGCACCACGGCGGCGCGCACCGGTGAGTATGCCGGTATCGACGAGGTCGTGTTTGGCCCGATGATCGAGCGCGAGTTCGTTGGCGAAAAGGACAAATGGGAAAAGGGAAAGAACGCCGGGTCAGAGAAACTCAGCAAGACGGTGCGCTTCCCCGAGTGGGCGAGTGTCGTTGTCTACCGCTGGGTCAAAGGCCACAAGGCCGCGTTCCACACCAAGATATTCTGGGAGGAAACTTACGCCGCCATCGGCAAGACCGAGGTCCCCAACGACATGTGGGGCAAGCGCCCGCGCGGTCAATTCGACAAATGCGTTGAGGCGGCCGCGCTGCGCAAGGCTTTCCCGGAAGAGGTCGGATCGATGTACGCCGCCGAGGAAATGGAGGGGCGGACCCTCATCGAGCACGAGCCTGCGCCTAGCAGGTCGGCCCCGGCCCCGATGCGCCCGCCTTCGCCGACTGCGGTCGTCGAGGAACCCGAAACCATCGACCACACCGAGATTGTCGAGGGAACGGGCGAAGCCGTCGACGCGATCATTGAAGGCGACGGCGAGGCTTTCGATGCCACCAAGTTCTTCTCCGAGCTGGAAACCCAGATGGCCGGCGCGATGGACGAAGCGACCGTCGAGGAAGTGTGGACGGCCCTCGACCCGGAAGGGACGTTCGACGGCGACGATCTGAACCTCGACATCGCGCACAAGATCAAGGCGCGCCGTCTAACCCAGCTTCACCCGCTGAATGGGATGTGACGCCATGGCGAAGCGCCCCGACAAGCCCGTCTATGCCTTCATCCGGCGTGGGAACACGTTGGTACCTGAAATGGAGTACGATCTCCGCGCGCTCGACGGCGTTGCCAACGGACAACGCATCCGCTTGGACGTCAAGCAGTGGCGCAACCTCGATCGCCTCAGAGCTTACTGGTGCACTCTGCAAGACTGCATCGACGCCACCGGCTGCGCCCCCACCAAGGAAGCGTTGGACTCCTATGTCCGCCCCGCCGTTGGCTTCGTCGATGCCATTCGTCTCGCCAGCGGTCACTTCGTCGGCGTCGGCCGCGCGATCAACACGCGGGACTGCAACGAACCGGAAATGATCGCCTTTTTCGAGAGCGTCAACGAGCTGCTCGCACGCGAATTCGGCTTCGTGTCGGAAAGGAAACATGCGGCATGAACAGGCTCATCACCCGCGCAATCGCCGCTTGGCTGGCCTATCGCGCATCCCGCCAGGTCGTTCGCCAACGCAAGCAGTTCGATCGCTCCAATCCGCACATCGTCGCCAAGGCCCGCGAGATCGAGCGGAAGCGCAAGCGGCATCTGCCGACGCGCGCTGACACGCTGGAGCTTCGCCGGATGAACACGCAGGCTTTGCGGGGTGGCGAGTAATGGCCAACCGCAAGGAATTCTCCACCAAGACCCGCAAGCAGGCTCTTCTACGCTCTACCAAGCGCTGCGAGGCTGTCGGCTCTTGGTACGGCCTCCCCGAAGGCATGCGCTGCACCCGCAATCTGGGCGAAGGCGTCGAATACGATCATCTGATCCTCGATGCCAATTCCAAGGACAACAGCCTCGAAAACTGCCGCGCGGTTTGCCCGAAGTGCCACGCTTGGAAGACAGCCAATCGCGACACGCCGACAGCAGCCAAGACGGTTCGCCAGTCCTTCATGGGCATGAAAACCAGGGCGAAGGTGAAAATCCCGTCTGCCCCATTCCAATCCACAAAATCCGCAGAACGTCAGACCAAGGCATCCGGCAAGCTACCAGTGCCAGCCGCTCGCCCAATCTATCAAACCCAATGAGGCCCGCATGTCTACCCCGCGTACATGCTCTATTCCTGACTGTGACCGTCCTGTTAAAACGCGAGGATGGTGTTCGCGCCACTATCAAAGGTGGTGGGCTCACGGCGATCCAAACGTTGCGCTTAGACCCGCAAATGGCGAAGCACAGAGCTACTTTCAAAATGTGGTTATGGCCTACGACGGAGAGGCATGCCTTACGTGGCCATTCGTGACTGTCGGGCTAGGTTACGCTCGCGTCAGGAACGACGGCAGACCGTTTCTCGTAACCCGCATGGTCTGCGAGCGCGTTTATGGCCCACCTCCGACGCCAAAGCATGAAGCGGCGCACTCGTGCGGCAACGGGCATCTTGGGTGCGTCACCAAGGGACACTTGTCTTGGAAAACACCTGCTGAGAACCACGCTGACAAGGTTCTGCATGGGACAGTCAGCCGTGGAGAGCGAAACGGACGAGCCAAACTCACCGAGGCGTCTGCTCGAAAAATCCGGGCGGCCAAGGGCGTTATGAGCCAGCGCGAACTAGCGAAAATATTCAATATTTCCACGTCTGCCGTTGGTGGAATCCACACCGGCGATAGATGGGGCTGGATCAGCCAAACAGACACCCAACACACCGCCAAACCCAATCTGTTCGCGCAGATAGACGCGAGGACGAGATGACCGGCTGGCGAGGTTTAGCTTTAGCCACAATCCTAGCCGGGTTGGCAGCAATCGACGCCGCGCCCCCGGCTCCCCGTCAACGAACCCGCTACAGGCCGCCAGAGCCGGATCACGAG